>JAHOYZ010000006.1 GCA_019038695.1 Candidatus Zixiibacteriota bacterium | reverse complement strand
TGATGTTACTGCTGCTACGTATGATGTTCGTTTGAACGGTGGTCCGGCCATCAGTGTGTCGGCTGGAGCAAGCTCCACAATCTACAACGCCGAGCGTACCGAGTCAGTCCAGGTGAAATACGGTCTGGCCTCGGCTGGCGGAACCGAGACGATTTCGAATGTAGATCGTTCTCTGGTCTTCCAGATTGGTGGTAATGTTGGTCAGACGAGTGAGGTCAGCCTCCGCTCAATGGGAACTGCGTCGCTGGGCAAGAGCCTTGCCGGTAATATGTTCTCATCGCTGTCTGCCATTGATGTGACTACGGTTCAGGGTTCTCAGGATTCGCAGTCGATTATCGATGCCGCTATCAATGAGGTCTCGACGACTCGTGGTACTCTGGGTAGTTTCCAGAAGAATACTCTGGATTCCAACCTGAGGAACCTGCGGATCGCTGCTCAGAACCTGACCGCTTCGGAATCACAGATTCGTGACACCGACATGGCTGTTGAGATGTCGGAGTTTACCAAGAATCAGATTCTGCTCCAGGCTGGTGTGGCCATGTTGGCCCAGGCCAACCAGGTTCCGCAGATTATTCTCTCGTTGTTCGGCTAAGAACAAGAGAGTAGATAAACAGATTTGGGGGAGGCTTCGCGCCTCCCCCAAACAAATAAGAGTCATCAGTGCAACGCTGATGCGACATTGAAGTCAAGGAGATTACAGGAGTAAATCATGCCAGGCGCCAATTCCATAGACGGCCTTAACTCTGGCTTCGATACTACGGCAATCGTCGATTCCATTATCAATTACGAGCGTCGCAACGCAGTCCTTCTCGAATCAGACGGTATCGAAAAGACAAATATCATTACCGCCTACAAGGCTCTTCAGGCGAAAGTACTCGCCCTGAGTGCGGCCGTAGGTCAATTGACCCACCGTTCAACATTCAATGCCGCCACCGCCAGAGTGTCGGATGAGTCGATATTGACAGCTACGACTTCCGGACGGGTCGCCACCGGTTCGTATCAGCTACAGGTTCTTGATGTTGCTCGCAACCACCAACTGGCCAGCCAGGGAATATCCGAAGCAGACACCCAGATCATGGGGACCGGTACCATTGAAATCACTGTTGGAAATGGGTCACAGTACTCGATCGACATCAATGAGAACAACAATTCACTGATTGGAATCAAGCAGGCAATCAACGATGCCCACATGGGCATTACGGCGACTATTATCAACGACGGATCGTCTTCCAATTCGTATCGTCTGATGCTGACTGGAGACAAGACCGGTCGAAGCAACACAATGGAAGTAACCTCCAATCTAACCGGCGGCACAAATCTCAACTATAGTACCGCTTTGTTTGACAGCCCGGAAATTCTGTCGAGTGATTCGGTCTCGAGTTCTACGGTGACACTGGATTCTATGGCCTCCTACAGTGGCAACGAAAATAAGATATACACCTTCACGGTGCTCGGGACGGGCGCACAGACAATTGGCACTGATGAAATTAGCATTGAGTGGACTGACGGCACAAACTCAGGGCAGATTACCGTTACCCAGGCCGATGCTTCGGTGGAACTGGTTGGAGATGGTGCTGATGGCTTGAAGCTGAGCTTCTCTACAGGTGATCTAACAGCCGGAGATTCTTTTCAGGTAGCTGGTTTTGCGCCGCTTATTCAGGAAGCCTCGGATGCACGAATTTCCTTCGGCGCGGGTGGAGGCACCGGTTCGCCGATTATTGTAACATCCGAATCCAACACGTTTGACAGTGTTATCGCCGGAGTGACCCTGGATATATCCAGAGAAACCGAGGTTGGGGAGTCCGTCACGGTTACTACCGATATTGACGTCTCAGGAATCAAAGCCGGCGTCAACGACTTCATCACGCGTTACAACGATGTCATGGATTTTGTAAGTGAACAAAATACCTACCATGAAGACACCAAGGAATCTGGGGTTCTATTCGGTGATTCAACGCTGTGGACTATGCGCTATGCGATGAACTCAGCTATCGGCATGAGTATTGAGGGGATGGATTCCGAGTTTAATCATCTCTATTCACTGGGTATTAGGACCAATCTTGATGGCCACCTGGCGATCACAGACTACGGACGGTTTGAAGAAGCTCTGCGTAATAATCTCGACGAGGTTGTGGAGTTGTTCACCGACGGTGGAGTTGCTTCGCAGTCCGGTATTGAGTTTGTGTCGTCGTCTACGGCGACTAAAACCGGTAAGGACTACCAGGTCGATATTTCGGTTGCCGCTGCCAAAGGGATGCTGGAGGGAACAACGTTCAACGATCCTCTTGATAGTCCGCTGACGCTTACTTCTGCAACCAACACCATCAAGCTAAAGGTCAATGGTCTCAACTCGAACGACATCGTGCTGTCTGCCCGGACGTATTCGTCAGCCGACGAATTGGTCGAGGAGATTCAGGGAAAGATCGACAACGACAGTCGCATTGGTAGTCGTGGAGTGATTGTGGAGTGGGTGGATGAGGGCTCAACGGGATATCTCAAGTTCACCAGTGGCGCCTACGGTTCCTCGTCTAAAGTAGAACGTCTAACCTCGGTGTCTAACTCGGCCAACAGTAGTCTCGGGCTGATCGACGCTACTTCCACCGAGGGATTGGATGTAGCAGGCACCATCAATGGCGAAGAGGCCGAAGGTATCGGTCAGCTGTTGAAGGGAAAAGATGATAACGAGACCACTGAAGGTCTGACTCTTAGAATTACTCTTGATCCGACCGAGGTTGGCGAGGGTGTCGAGGGGTCGATTACGGTGACCAAAGGGGTTGCGGCCCGTCTGAGAGACAAGGTAGCCAGCTACTCCATGAGCGGTGACGGGGCGCTCGACCGCAGAATAAAAGCCTACGAAACTCAGATAGAGCATATTACAGAGCGTGTCGCAGAAATTGATGAGCGATTGGTGATTCGTCGCGAGATGTTGTACCAAAAATTCTACGAAATGGAACGCGCGTTAGGTGAGTTCAATGCTACCGGCACTTTTCTGGAGACACAATTGGCCAATCTTGACAGTAACTGGAATTTCAATAAGAAGAAATAAATCAGGCAGAACAGCCTTTTAACACCGGGAGAAACCATGGATGGCAATGTAAACACCTATCGAGCAGTCGAAACTTCTTCAAAATCACAGATTGACCTCATCCTGCAGGTCTACGACGGTGCCCTTGCTGCGTACCGTCAGGCCTCAACCCACTACAAGAAAAAAGAGAACGAAGAGGGGTATGAACAGCTCCAGAGAGCCAAACGGTTCATTACCCATCTGTATACAACTCTGAACAACGACGAAGGTGGCGAGATTGCCACCAACCTTGGCAAAATCTATGCCTTTCTGATTGCCCAGATCAGTCTCATCGAGGCGACGAAAGATTTGACCGTGATTGACGATAACATCAATATATTGAACGAACTTCGTGAGGGCTGGCAAGGCCTGAAAGACCAGGGTTCGGATGAGATATCCGATCCGGTCACACCTGCCGTCAGTCCGGGACAGTTTACAGGAACGGCGTAAGCAGTATGGATTATCAAGCCCTCAAGCAGACGGAACGGGACCTGACGAAAGCTCTCAAAGAGGAGTATTCATTTTACCAGACGCTGTACATCACCCTTGACAAGCAGAGAGATCTCATTAAATTTGATCGAGATGCTCACCTCCTGGACTTGTTTGCTGAAATCGAGCGCTGTCGGAAACGGATCAATCAGTCTGAGGAAAAGATAGCGGCTCTGAGGAAAAAAGATCCACAGGCGTTCAAGATGGTCTCCGTTCTGCCAGGGGTAAAAAAGGTGATCAACAGCGTTATGACTCTGATCAAGAAGAACAAAGACATTGTAGCAGAATGTGAAGGGTATCTTCAGGGACGCTGTGAGCGGATACAAGAAGAACTGGGACAATTGCGTAACAGTGAGAAGATTTTGCAATATGTGACTGATGGTAATCAATCGCCGCAATTTGTTGATGGAAAGAAATAGTTGAGAGTAGTTTTGTCACCGATTCCGGGGTTCGCTCCGGTGGAGTGGCAGACACTATGTTAGTAGAGAAGAAAACATGGAAATAGGACCCCTGCATAACAACAAACCGCAGCCCCCGGCAGTGGCACCCAAGCCCGAATCAACAACGGGAGCATCGGAGAAGGCCCAACGTAGCGATTCGGTCGAACTGTCGCTTGATGCCCGCCAGAAATTGACCCAGTTAGCGGATACGGCCCGTTCCCAGTACGGACTGGGGGAGATGCCTCCTCGGGATGATGCGGATTCCGATGGCGGTCTCAGGATGGACAAGATTCGCCAGGCCCGGCAGCGAATCGATCAGGGCTTTTATGACCAGCCACACGTCCGACAGGAAATCGCCGGTAAGCTGGCTAACGAAATGAGCAAGTTTACACCCGGTGATTCTGACTGATACGGTGGATAATGACTACGGCAACGATAGATAACAAAGTCAAACAGGTTGTGTCGAATATTCGCAACCTGCCTACGCCTCCCATAGTATTTCACCAGATACAGAAGGTGATCAACGATCCCAACTGCTCGGCTGCTCAGGTAGCTTCAATTCTGTCTGAAGATCCGGCTATGTCGGTGAAGGTTCTCAAACTCACCAATTCGGCTTTCTATGGTCTGGCTCGCGAAATTGACTCTGTACGGCAGGCAGTTGTGATTGTGGGCATGGAAGCGGTTAAAAACCTCGTTCTCTCGGCCAGTGTATTGGATATGTTCAAAGGGGACAGTGTTGATCAGGAATTCCAGGAGCAGTACTGGCGTCATTCCCTGGCGACCGCCTATTGCTGTCGGATCCTGGCTCAGAGGATCAAATCGCGAGGAATGGTCGACCATGATGCTGCCTTTTCGGCTGGTCTTCTGCACGATGTCGGCAAGATGATACTTACGAGCTTTCTTAAGGAAGAACACGAGATACTAACCCAGGCACGTGCAACTGACAATGCTACCACTGATTGTGAATTGGAGGAGAAGTCGCTTGGATTCAATCATGCTCAGATCGGCGGCTTTCTGACATCGCAATGGAAACTGCCCCAGAAACTTAGTGAAGCAATTGCCTTTCACCACCATCCGCAACTTGTAGATACTGATGATGGGCCGCTTGTGTTTCTGGTCTGGCTGGCTGATTATTTGGCCAAGAAAACATTCTATGACGATGGGGATACCGCCAGGGTGGGCGCCGTCGATCCGGACGTACTGGAATATCTGGCTGTGTCCGAAGAAGATCTGGAACAGTTTAGCGGGGTTCTCCGCGAAGAGTATCTCAAGGCTGAGACGTTCCTGCAAATGGCTGGTCTGGGCGGTTGATAATCGCAACGCGATGACATGAAGTCAGGCATAATAGGAGTTCCTCATCGGACCTCCTTCCCATCTTATTCTACACACCGTAAGCCTTTCCCAGACAATATGTTTTTGGTCCAGATAGAGTGATTTTTTCGCCTTGACAAGATTTGGTTTTTGGACTATTATGGCGGTTCCCCGGTTATCAGTATTGTAGCCGGGATATGTTGATTGTGGGCGATTAGCTCAGATGGTTAGAGTACTTGCTTGACATGCAAGGAGTCACTGGTTCAATTCCAGTATCGCCCACCATTTTATGATGTGAGCGGATTTGTCTGGCCTTGTCCTCTCGACAGTCCGCTCTTGTTGCTTTGGGAGCAATGGCAATGGCGCTACTAAATATCTCATTTCCGGATGGCTCTGCCAGAGAGTTTGAATCCGGTGTTACCGGCTATGACATAGCTCGTGACATTTCACCTGGTTTGGCCAAGGCGGCTATCGCGGTGAAAGTCGATGGTGAGGTATGTGATCTTAACGCTGTCATATCTTCCGATATTTCGATAGAAATATTGACTTTCGATCAACCCGAAGGGCGGCAGGTGTTCTGGCATTCCAGCTCACACATTATGGCGCAGGCTGTTCAGGAGCTTTTCCCCGGAGTGAAATTGGCTATTGGTCCGCCAATCGACGAAGGTTGGTACTACGATTTCGACGTTGAGAAACCGTTCTCGCCCAAAGATCTACAGAAGATCGAAAAGAAGATGGGGGAGATCATCAAGGAGAATGTAGGTTTCTCCTGCGAATCAATGCCCCGCGAAAAGGCAATTGAACAGTGTCGTTTGGAGAAAGAAGATTACAAAGTCGAGTTGCTGGAAGATTTGGAAGTCGACACTGTGACATTTTACAGTCATTCACGCTTCAGAGACTTGTGTCTCGGCCCGCATGTTCCGCGCACTGGTGTCATCAAGGCTTTCAAGTTGACTGCGACTTCCGGAGCATACTGGCGTGGCGATGAGCGACGTCCGATGCTACAGCGTATCTATGGTGTTTCATATCCCAAGAAAGCGATGCTCGAAGATTATCTCCATCGTATGGAAGAAGCCAAGAAGCGAGATCACCGTGTGCTCGGTAAACAGCTTGATCTCTATTCCATCAACGATGAAGTTGGTGCAGGACTGGTGTTGTGGCATCCGAGCGGAGCGCGAGTGCGTAACGAGATCGAAAATTTCTGGCGTGAGGAACATCTGAAGCACGGCTATGAATTAGTTTTCTCACCTCATATCGCTCTGCGCAGTTTGTGGGATCGAAGCGGGCATACCGATTTCTACAGTGATTCGATGCTCAGCCCGATGGATGTTGAAGGACGTTCATATCAATTGAAACCAATGAACTGTCCCTTCCATATCTATATGTACAAGTCTCGATTATGGTCATATCGGGATTTGCCACTGAGGTGGGCGGAGTTGGGAGCCGTTTATCGGTTTGAAGGGGGCGGTGTACTGCATGGCCTCATGCGTGTTCGTGGCTTCACTCAGGATGATGCTCACCACTTTGTGACACAGGAAAACATGGAAGCGGAGGTCCTCTGGACCCTCAATTTCTGCGTTCATATCCTTAGTTCTTTTGGCTTCTCCGATTACGACATCTACTTGTCCACCCGGCCGGATAAGGCTATCGGGGAAGAAGCTGATTGGGTGCGGGCCGAGGACAGTCTCCGGTCGGCTCTTGATCAGGCTGGTCTGGATTACCAGGTTGACGAGGGTGGTGGGGCATTTTATGGTCCCAAGATTGATATAAAGATTAAAGATGCACTCAACCGTAGTTGGCAGTGTTCGACTATACAGTTTGATTTTTCCTTGCCGGAACGGTTCGATTTGCACTATATTGATAGGGATGGCCGTCAGAAGCGGCCATATATGATACATCGTGCCCTGCTCGGATCGATTGAGCGGTTTTTCGGTGTGCTCATTGAGCACTACGCCGGTAATTTCCCGTTGTGGCTGGCACCGGTTCAGGTGAAGGTTTTACCTATCACTGATAGCTTCAATGATTACGGTCAGAAGGTCGTAGAGGAGCTTACCGGTCATGGTATCAGAGCCGTTCTGGATGATCGTTCCGAGAAGGTTGGCGCCAAGATTCGCGATGCAGAGATGCTGAAAGTGCCCTATATGTGCATCGTGGGAGCCAGAGAAGCCGAGTCGAAAACGTTGTCGCTTAGAAAACATGGCGTTGGCGATAAGGGTTCCATGTCTCTGCCGGAAGTCGCAGCCCTGTTGCGGGAAGAAGTTGAAAATAAAGGACTTGAGAAGTCACAGATATCGTAGGAGGATTTCATAGGTAGCAAGGATCTTCGCACAAACCACCGAGTCCGGGTTTCGCCGGTTCGGTTGATCGGCCCTGAAGGGGAGCAGATCGGTATTGTTCCGACGACTGAGGCTCTTGATCGGGCCAAGGAACATGGGTTGGACCTGGTTGAAGTGTCGCCCAACAGTCGGCCGCCTGTATGTCGGATTCTGGACTATGGGAAGTACAAGTACGAGCTTTCCAAGAAAGACCGGCTGGCCAGAAAGAAACAGCACTCCTATCAGTTGAAGGAGATGCGTTTCAGACCGAAGATCGACAAACATGACTTTGAGTTCAAGACAAAGCATGTTCGATCGTTTGTTGAGGCCGGCAGCAAGGTGAAAGTGTTTGTGATGTTTCGCGGTCGAGAGATGGCCCGTACAGAGTTTGGGCGTAAGTTGCTCGATCGCGTGGCCGAAGTGTTGGATGATGTGGCGACGGTTGAAATGCCACCTCGTCTCG
Organism: Candidatus Zixiibacteriota bacterium; assembly: GCA_019038695.1. Taxonomy (NCBI): domain Bacteria; kingdom Pseudomonadati; phylum Candidatus Zixiibacteriota; species Candidatus Zixiibacteriota bacterium. The sequence goes on along the minus strand of JAHOYZ010000006.1, from coordinate 74,122 downwards.
ACGGTCGTCATATGAACATGGTTATCGCCCCTCGACCGGAGATCATGGCAAATCTGCGAAAGGCTGCTGATGCTGTGGGGACGAATGAAGGCCAGAAGAAGTCTGAGCCGAAAGCAAAAGAGGAAGATACAAAAACGGTCGAAACGACCGATTCAAACTAACATAGAGTTAGTTATAGCTGAGAAGGTAAGTAATGCCGAAGATGAGAACACAGCGAGGCGCCGCGAAGCGCTTCAAAAAGACAGCGTCCGGCAAGTTGAAACGTCACCATGCCTACAAGACGCACATCCTGACTAAGATGTCGCCCAAGCGGAGGCGTCAGCTGCGGAAGGCAAGCCACGTATCCAAGGCTGACACGAGACGAATGTTGCAGATGGTCCCCAATCTATAGTTGATTGCGGATCTGAGTTAGATAATAGGAGATTCGATCAATGCCACGAGCAAAAAATAACGTTGCCGCGCATCAGCGTCACAAAAAAGTCCTCAAACGGGCCCGCGGTAACTTCGGTGGCCGTAGCAAGCTCTACCGGACCGCTCTTGAAACAGTCCACAAGGGCCTTAAGTACGCCTACCGCGACCGGCGCAACAAGAAGCGTGAATTCCGTCGCCTTTGGATTACTCGTATCTCGGCGGCAGCCAAGATGTGCGGAACCAATTATTCGACCTTCATTGCTGGCCTGAAGAAGGCCGGAGTTGATCTTGACCGGAAGATGCTCGCCGATATCGCTGCCCGCGATATGACCACTTTCGAGTCGCTGGCCAAGATGGCTACCGGTAAATAGCTGGGATGGAGTGCGCCTATGTCCGTATTGGATGACATCAGTGTTCTAAAGGAAAAAGCACTCGAGCGAATCAGCCAAGCTGATTCGCTCGCTGCACTTAATGACCTCAGGGTCCATTTTCTGGGCAAAAAGGGTGAAATAACAGCTATTCTTAAAGGCCTCGGAAAGCTGCCTATCGACGTACGCAAGCAAGTTGGAGCAGCAGCCAATAAGGCTCGCGCCGCTATTGAGACAAATATCAAAGAAGGGCAGAACCGTCTGGAGGTGGGTGGTCCCAAATCGTCTATCGACCCGACTCTGCCCGGTACAGCTCAGCCTCTGGGTCATGTTCATATCCTGAATCAGGTAATGGGCGACATTTGCCGAACCTTTCATGGTATGGGGTTCGAGATTGCCCACGGTCCGGACATTGAAACCGACTACTACAATTTCGAGTCGCTCAATTTTCCTCCCGACCACCCAGCTCGTGATATGCAAGATACCCTATTTGTTGAAGGGGAGAGGGTGCTGCGAACTCACACGACACCTGTACAAACTAGGGAACTGGAGCGTCGCAAGCCACCGATAAAGATCATTACACCAGGGCGTTGTTTTCGCAATGAGGCCATTTCCACACGAGCGCATGTCGCCTTTCATCAGGTTGATGGGTTTCTCGTCGATGTTGGAGTCAATGCATCCGATCTCAAGGGTGCTGTGGTGGCATTTTGTAAGGCTTTCTTTGGTGAAGATGTGAAACTCAACTTCCGGCCCTCGTTTTTTCCTTTCACCGAACCGTCGGCGGAAGTGGATGTGTCGTGTATTCTGTGCGGTGGAAAGGGATGCCAACTGTGTAAGTACTCCGGCTGGCTGGAGATACTCGGTTGTGGAATGATTGATCCTAATGTGCTCGATGGGTGCGGTATCGATAGCGAGAAATACACCGGTTATGCTTTCGGCATAGGAGTCGAACGAATAGCCATGCTGAAATACAAAATTAATGACATCAGACTGTTCTTCAACAATGACGTGCGGTTCCTGAGACAGTTCAAATAAACTATGAAAATTTCGTACCAATGGCTCCTGGAGCTAACCGGGTTAGAATGGCCAGCCCAGGAGATGGCCAGCCACCTGACTAACTGCGGCACGGCGCTGGAAGAAATCGACGCCACCGACCGGTACATGGAAAAAGTCGTGGTCGGCGTTGTCAACGATCTCAAGCCCATTGAGGGCGCCGATAAAATTAGGCTGGCAACGGTTGATACCGGCTCAGAAACAATGGACCTCGTCTGCGGTGCGCCCAATGTGGCTGTGGGACAAAAAGTCCCCGTGGCATTGCTGGGAGCAAAGCTGGCTGGCGACTTCGTCATCAAGAAGGTGAAGATACGTGGTATTCTCTCATGCGGCATGATCTGTTCCGAACGAGAGTTGGGAATATCTGATGATCACGCTGGTATTATGGTGCTCGATTCCGATGCGCCGATCGGAGAGCCGATTGCAGACTATCTTGATTTCCATGACTATCAGTTGACGTTCGAACTTACGCCTAACCGACCCGACTCGATGTCGGCAATAGGGATCGCTCGTGATGCCGCTGGTTTGGCTGGTGTCTCGGTTCGACAGCCTGAGTTTGAGTTGACGGAATCATCTGAGAAAACTGCCGACTACATTACGGTGAAAATCAGTGATCCCGATGCCTGCCCCCGTTATGCGGCACGCGTTATCAAGAACGTGAAAATCGGTCCGTCCCCCTGGTGGATACAGAAGAGACTTTTGGTTTCGGGGATTCGTCCCATTAATAATGTAGTTGATATCACCAATTATGTTCTTTTGGAAACAGGACACCCTCTTCATGCTTTTGATTACGACCGCTTCGGTTCAAAAGAAGTAGTTGTGCGGCGTGCCGCCAAGGGTGAGAAGTTCAAAACTCTCGACGGTCAGGAGCATGACCTTATTCCCGACGTTCTGTTGATTTCCAATGGCAAGAATGGCGTCGCAGCCGGGGGTGTGATGGGTGGACTGGATTCCGAAGTGGAGGATTCTACCACCAACGTTCTTCTCGAAGCGGCTTACTTTGATCCCTCCATGATTCGCAAGAGTCGCAGGCATCTCGGGTTCGTAACGGAATCATCAACGCGATTTGAGAAAGGGGCTGACCCCAATCGCGCTGTCTATGCTATTGATCGTGCGGTGTCTTTGATGCATGAGCTTTGCGGTGGGGAAGTGCTGGCCGGAGTAGTTGACTGTTACCCCAGGGAAATTAAACCCAGAACAATTTCACTTCGTCCGAAACGATGCAATGCCATTTTGGGTACCGCTCTTTCAACAGATCGGATGCGCGAGCTACTGACCAACATTGAATTGGAAGTAGCAGGTGACGATAGACTGGAAGTGACTGTCCCAACGTTCCGACCTGACCTCGAGCGGGAGATTGATCTTATTGAAGAAGTAGCGCGAATGGAGGGATGGGCAAATATTCCTGATGCGATTACGAATGTCGGTCCACTCTTCACGCCCTATCACCAGCAGGATCGGTTCCTTGAGGAGGCTCGCACGGTTCTAACCGGGGCGGGATTTAATGAGATGATCAACCACGGATTGGTTGATAGTCGCCTCGCTCAGAAGATCAACCCGGACCTTCCGATGGTGAAGATCGTCAATCCATCTTCCTCCGATCTGGATGCGATGCGTCACGATTTGCTGCTCTCAACGTTGGTAGTGGTCGGACATAACATATCACACCGAAACATAAACCTGTGTCTTTTCGAGATAGGAACGGCATATCTTCCTCCCGACAACCATCATGATTGGCGGGAAGATCAACACATTGTGGTGGCAGTTACCGGCAATACACAAAATGGCTGGCGACAGACTCCGCGACCACTGGATTTCCATGATGTTACCGGAGCGCTTGACCATCTGGTCGCCCACTTCCGCAGACCTGCATTTGAGTATGCTGCGGCGGAGATCAACTATCTGGAGTCGGGCCTTGCTTTTGAAATCAAGAGCAACAATGCGGTCATAGGAAGCATCGGTCAGGTGACTGCCCGTATCGCTCGTTTGGTTGACATTAAGCAACCGGTTTTTGTCGCTGAGTTTTCGACTGCCAGTCTATTAGGGGATGGTTTTTCGCTCCCGCCATTCAAACCCTTGCCGCAATTTCCAGCAGCACCTCGTGATCTGGCTATGATCGTTGCGGCGGACGTTCCGGCCGGAGAATTGGTAAAAGCCGCCCAGGATGCAGCCGGTCCGTTGGCAGAAGAAGTCAGCATTTTTGATCTCTACACCGGTAAGCAGATCGAACAGGGGAAAAAATCTATCGCTCTGGCGATTATTTATCGTTCCCCTGAGCGAAGTTTATCTGGGCAGGAAGTTGATGCCATGCAACAAGATGTAGTGGCAGCATTAATCAAGAAGTTCAACGCAGAAATAAGGGATAAATAATGATTGAGGATAAACTTACCCAATTGGCCAACAAAGTTGAGCAGTTGATTGAGCGATTGCAAACTCTCCAGCGTGAGAACCAGACTCTGACATCCGACAACGAGGAGTTGCGGTTGTCATTGAATGAGCTCAAGAATCAACTTCAGAGTCTGAAGCTCAAGAGTGCAGACCAGTCCCAGGCTGTTAAGTCGCGATTGACCGGTGTTCTGGGTCGGTTAACTGAACTCGAACAGATCGGTCAGTAAGTTTTTACTTGACTTACTTGGCGTGATATAGTAATAAGTTATTGTGAGATAGTAGGATAAGAAGATTTATTGTCGTGTGAGTGCTGGATTGAACATCGGTGATTGACGATATGCCTGATAACAAAGTTGTGATAAGCATATATGGCGAGGAGTATCCCATTGCTGGGGTTGAGGATTCGTCGCATATATCCAAGGTCGCGGACCTGGTTGATACTCGGATGAGAGCTACTGCCGAAGGAAGTCGTGTGAAAGCTCGTGACAAAGTGGCTATTTTGACAGCCATGTCGTTGGCTTCGGAAGTGATGGCTCAGTCTGAGCAACTGAATAAGGATGGCAACCGATATGACACTGAGCTGGATGCAATTCTAGCTCGTCTTGATCAAGCCCTGCTCACCTGATTCGGCGATCGCCCGGTTGGCCGGGTCAAGCCGTGAAATCTCCTATCCGTTAAAGTATAAATTAGATAGATCACCCGCATTCTGATGTTGGGTGGGAGGCTGCAATGAACGACACAGTGCTGCTGATTGCGGAAGCGATCGTAGTAGGTGTGGTGGCTTACCTTATCGGCTGGTTCCTGGCGCGACGCGCTTCCAGCGATAGCGTTATCAACGCCACCAAAGAAGCCAAGCGCTTAGTCGCCGAAGCGACCAAAGAATCCGCGATTAGGAAGAAGGAGTCCCGACTTGAGGCTCGTGAAGAGCTGATGAAGCTTAAGAGCGAGTTTGAGAGGGAATCCGAAACCAGACGGCGAGAACTTGAGAGTCAAGAAAAGCGAATGGAGGACGAGACTAGCTCGCTCCAGAAGAAACTCGATCTTCTCGAAACACGCGAACAGGAATTCGGTCGTCGCGAAAAATCCATCCAAACCCGAGAGAAAGGCATTGGGATCAGGGAGACGGAACTGGATGAGATTATAAACAGACAGAACGACCAACTCCAGAAGATTGCTCAGATGACCCCGGACGAGGCCAAGCAGCAGTTGATGGATAATATGATGAGTGCCGCCAAGATCGAGGCCGCGCTGCATATCAAGGAAATCAAGGACCAGGCCGAAATCGATGCCAATCGCGAGGCCAAAGAAATAATTTTGTCGGCCATCTATCGGTGTGCCGCCGAACATACGGTGGAGACAACAGTTTCCGTCGTGAATCTGCCAACTGACGAGATGAAGGGCCGCATCATTGGCCGTGAAGGACGCAACATTCGTTCGTTTGAGACCGCTACCGGGATCGATGTGATTGTCGATGACACTCCCGAAGCGGTTATTCTGTCCGGCTATGATCCGGTGCGTCGTGAGATCGCTCGCATGGCGCTTGAGAAACTTATTACCGATGGTCGCATTCATCCCACCCGCATCGAAGAAGTCGTAGAGAAATCCCAGCGGGAAATGGATGTTATCGTTCGCGAAGCCGGCGAGCAGACTTGCTTCGAACTCGGCGTTCATGGTTTGCACCCGGATCTGGTCAGTACATTAGGGAAGCTGAATTTCAGAACTTCCTACGGCCAGAACGTCCTGGCCCATTCCAAGGAAGTTGCAATGCTGTGCGGCCTGATGGCGGCCGAACTGGAGTTGGATGCGTCACTGGCCATGGTTTGTGGTCTTCTGCATGATATCGGCAAGGCTATTGACCGTGAGACGGAAGGAACCCATACGCAAATTGGGGCCGATTTTGTCCGTCGCTATAAAACCTCCGAAGCGGTTGTCAACGCTGTCGAAGCTCATCACGGTGACGTCCCTATGCTGGGACCATATCCGGTGCTCGTACAGGCGGCTGACGCCATTTCGGGTGCTCGACCTGGTGCCAGGAGAGAGCCGCTCGAAGCCTATATTAAGCGCTTACAGAAACTGGAAGAACTGGCTGATTCGTTCAAGGGTGTTTCCAAGGCGTATGCCATTCAAGCCGGACGGGAAGTACGCGTGATTGTTGAGAACGAAAAGCTGGATGATCTCGCCAGCGCTATTTTGGCCAGCGATCTTGCTGCCAAGATCGAGACTGAGATGCAGTATCCGGGACAGGTAAAGGTTACGGTAGTTAGGGAAACAAGAACTACTGAGTTCGCTAAGTAGAGCACTGGCGCGAACCTGACCACGAATGCCAGGTTCAATTGAAAGAGGATATTGATGTCAGAGTTTTCAATAATGTTTGTGTCGGATATTTGTGGCAAGGCTGGACGTCAGGCGGCGGCTCACATGATAAAACCGATGCGTGAAAAGCACTCTATCGACTATGTCATTGCTAATGTTGAAAACGCTGCCGGGGGATTCGGTATCACACCCGAGATGGCTCGGAAGGCGATTTCCTACGGTATAGATATTCAGACATCCGGTAATCATATTTGGGATCGGCATGAGATACGTTCCTATATCAAAACTGACGGACAGCTTCTCAGACCAGCCAATTTTCCTCGTGGGGTCCCAGGACGTGGTGGTTGTATTGAGAAAATAGGTGATGTCAAGGTCGGTGTCATCAACCTTCAGGGCCGTACCTACATGAAGGATATCGATTGTCCGTTTGTCGAAGGAGGTAGAATCGTTTCCGAGATGCGACGCGAAGCGGATATTATCTTGATAGACATGCACGCCGAAGCAACGTCCGAAAAGCAGGCTATGCTCTACTGGCTGGATGGTGAGGTGACAGCCATAATAGGTACCCATACTCATGTACAGACTGCCGATGAACAGATATCCAAAAAGGGGACAGCCTACATCACCGATACAGGCATGACCGGCCCCTACGATTCTGTGATAGGTATGGAAAAAGAACCATCGTTGCAGCGTTTCCTGACTGGAATGCCGTACAGATTCACGACGGCTTCCGACGACATCCGTATGGCGGGTGTTATCATCCGGGCAAACCCTGTCACCGGTAAGGCGATTAGCATCGAACGCTTCTGTGAGAAATTCGATCTGGATACTTTTAAGCCCGAAGACATCACCGGCAAGCCAAAAGAGCAGCCTTCCGAAGAGCAGCCTGTTGCTGATGAGTCCGACGCAGATGAAACCTCCGCTGATGAATCAACGGAAGAGTGAGATTGCAGTCAATACGAGTCCGCTGTGGCAGACCGGTATAGCGATGACAGTTGTAGAGTTATTTTAACAGTACGTCCTAAAGGGATAGTTTATTATGTCCGCACAACTGATTGACGGTAAAGAGGTTGCAAGACTAACTCGCAAAACCCTAAAGGCCCGCATTGCGGCTCTCAAGGAGGTCGGGATCACCCCTGGACTAGCTGCCGTGTTGGTGGGAGACGACCCCGCGTCAGCTACTTATGTCAGGTCCAAAGAAAGAGCATGCGAGAAGCTGGGTATGTATTCGGAAGTCATTCGGAAGCCAGCCAATTTGCAGCAGGATGAGTTGGTGGCGATTGTCAGGGGACTTAATGACAACGAGAAGATACACGGAATCCTGGTGCAGTCTCCGCTTCCGAGTCATATGGACGAACTGAGTGTCACGCTTACTATCAGACCTGAGAAAGATGTGGATGGTTTTCATCCGCACAATGTTGGAATGATGCTCTTGGGTCGTCCCGGACTGCTTCCGTGTACACCGCACGGGATTATCAATCTTCTGGCTCACTATGAAATCAATCCTTCGGGCAAAGAAGTTGTGGTTGTCGGTCGATCCAATATCGTCGGTAAGCCGGTAGCGGCAATTCTGGTCCAGAAGGCCGATATGGCCAATGCCACTGTCACTATTGCACACTCACGGACGAAAAACCTGGGCGAAGTTACGCGCCGGGCAGATATTCTCATTGCGGCCATCGGGCGACCGGACACTATCACAGCCGACATGATAAAAGAGGGGGCAGTTGTGATTGATGTGGGGGTCAATCGCGTAGAGGATGCTTCTGCCAAGAGAGGATACCGTCTGACCGGGGATGTGGATTTTGCTCCCTGTTTTGAGAAAGCTTCGTTTATTACACCGGTCCCTGGTGGAGTGGGGCCAATGACTATAGCCATGCTCATGTCTAATACGGTAACGGGAGCCGAGTTGCTCTCGGAGAAATAGGAACATCGGCCAGATTTCCAAGACCGTTGGGACGACCAAAACAGGACCCGAGGCCGTAAACCAGGGATAGTGCTAACTGTGACGACCATGCAACAAAACTACGAATTATTGCAATGTGTTACACAATTACAGAGATTATTCCAGACCTTATTATCGGATTTGAAGGCTTATCTCGGCCAATTTCTAAGCTCTCAAAATGGGGTTTTACTAAGTCATTTCTGTGTTGGCTGTTACAAGGCCGAAAATCGTGTCTGGGAGAGAAGAAAATATTCTGTAATAATCTGCGCTGCAAGAAGATGTGGGGCATACAAGTTGCTTTGATTATAGGAGTCTCGGACTGAATTTGAACATTTTTACTCGGCGATATGAAAATTAACTTCGGTTATTCCTTCTTCCTGATCCTTTTACTGATGTTCTGCGGCTCGGTAGTTACTGCCGATCCAACGACAGAGGCAAGTGCGATCTTCAGATCACCCTCGTGCCCTCCGGTGGGTACGTTTGACAATTTCAGGGTTCAGGCCACCGATTCGATCGTCGGGCATTTGGCTGGCTATAGTTTCTCCTTCTTGATGGATCGGGCTGACTTTAAGAAGCTGAATGGGGGCGCGTTTGCTTTCTCATTTCCGGAAGGATACGATCTATCGGCAGTTGTGACTGCGACTCTTACGCACAACTCCATTGCCGCTGACTACAGAATAAAGGCAGTCGAGACGACCGATGACATGGTCGTTGTGATTCTTAAGAAATCGGGTTGGCAACCTCCTGATGAAGTGCCGCCGACAGTTTCCATAGGTGTTTATCTTGAGATCGTAGGCAATCCACAGGTAGTCGGTGACTACATGTTTGGAGGCCTTGCCATGAGGAATGGCGGTTCGGTGTTAGCGGGACCGGCTATTTCTGATCCGTTGGAAATACGGTCTGGAGCACCCGTGTCACTTGATGTGGAACCATCGGACAATCAGGTCCTCAGAGCGGGGGAGAGTATTGTTTTCAACGCTGTTGTGCGGGACAGCCAAGGTGGTTTGATTCCTTCTCCGGATGTCTATTGGACGCTTGAAGAGGGTTCCGATCCGATAGGGTATTTCTCCGGTGCGATGCTTCACGTTACGACCGTCGGCGAGGGCAGGGTTATGGCAAGGGTCGGAAACGTGACTGGATTGTCAGGCATGATCTCTGTTTTGCCGGGGGCGCTGGCTCGGTTCGAGTTGGACATTAGTCCCGAACAGATTGTGGGTTATCCTCTTTTGCCTGAAGCAAGCCTGATTTTATTAGATGCTTTTGACAATCTCAAAATTGATTATGATCTCACTACGAATCCGGTCTATCTATCGACCAACGTTGGTAACCTCGCTCCGGCCGTAATTGATAATGCCGGTTTACTTTTTGAGGGTGTCGTTGATCTTGATGCTATCGGAATAGTTTACACGGGTCCTACTGTTGTCACGACCGTGACGGTCGAAACAGACGACGGATTGGTATCCTCCGGCCAGGTGGTCTCATTCAGCGGGTATGACATTCTGGAAGTTCTCAATGCCGACAATGCACCGTTGATCTCAATCGCTCCTACGATTGGCACGTTGGTTAAAGTTGTTGTCACGAATAATGGATATAACACGCCACAGACTTCGACAGTCTCTCTGGCACTTACCAGCGGGTTAACGGCTTCAGTTGGTTTCGCAGCTGGTGCAAATGGTTTGGTCGATACGGTAGAGATACTACTGGCAGGGCCAAGGTCTGAATTGTTCGAAGATAACCTGACGGTTGTACTTGAGGCCGATTTCAACGTTGATGGGATGATGTTTACTACAACAAATCAGGTTGAGTTGACAGTAGTCGTGGTTGAACCGATCGAGCCGGTTGAACTGGAGGTCGTCCCCGGTTTATTCTGGCCCGATAGCTTGTACCCGGGGATCACGTCAGAGATATCATTAGACATTCACGCCGTTGATCCTCCGGATTTCACGATAGGTCCCACCATGCGTGTTGCCTTAACAAGCGACGGTGGGGCTACAGAGGTTTTTCTGACGGAGACATCGGGTTTCAGTCATGTTACTGGCGTCGTTATTAGCCATGAACATGTATCGGTTTTGGTGCCGGGTGTCGATTTGTTGCCTTCCGGGTGGTATGATGTCGTGCTTGATTATGCTTATGTATCTGCTGGAGTTCCCTATCTGATAACCCACAAGATTATCGATTCTGTTTTTGTCCTTACCGAGATCGAAGTTACATATGTCGAGGGGAGTTTCGGCCCAGCTATGGTAAGTGCAGGTCGCGAGAGTTCATTTGGATTCACTGTGAACCTTGACGGTGAGTATAGCGTGCCGGTCGATCCTTCAGGGGCGATAATAGAAATACATGGGAAAGATTTCTTGTCTGCTGCTCTGTTGCGTATTGCTGATATGACGTTGTATCCCGGGCTGAATTTGGTGACGACCGATCCGGTTTTCATTCCCATAACTCAGCAGGGAGAGATGTTACGTTTTGAGGCCGGTTTCGAATTTCTGATTCCTGGCGCGTGGGCTTCGTTTGGTTTTGTAGCTGATCTGAGTACGACGGCGGTTCCGGTGACAGCAGCTCCGATAGTCAGGATTATAAGTACTGAAGTGCTTACCTTCAACACACCTTACGTCAATACGGGTCAGGCTTTTCAAGTGCGAGCGCGGGTGGCAAATACATCGGGTACAATCCTGGGTCCGTTGGATATGGTTCTGCGCAGTGACGGTAACTCGGCTTTCGATTCCCTTTTTACCGTGGATGTCATCCAGCCCGATGATACTGCGGAACTTATATTTGATATTATTGCTGCCGATCAACCGGTGGTAGCAGAAATCTTCAGAGTTGCCGTCGCTTCGCCTCATGTGGGAGCGGATGATCCGATTGATGATATGGCGACGGCTGTCATAGAAACTCCGGCACAACTGGTTTTGAACTACAGTCTGGTCGGAGTTGAAAACAGTCTGGTCGATCAAGACCAGGCGTTCTCCCTGATAATTGAACTCGTCAATGAGGGGCAGGCCGCGACTACGGATGGAGAGTACCTCCTGACGACCGGAGGGATCGACCTTGGTGATGGATACAGCCCGACCGGTATCATTAGCGTGGATCAGCACATGGAATTGGATTTCCAGTCGCCATCATTTGACACGAACATTATTCTTACTTTCACATTAACATCGATGCCAATTGACATCAACACTGGTGTACGGGCCAGTGCGGGTGACAGCTCGTTCTTCATAGAGATAACAGTACAGCATTTCGATGCTGAGTTGTTGGGCAGAGCTGAACTGCCCGGCTCAAATCTGCTTCTTCCGGGGCAAGACAAGGAATTGTTCCTGCTGATTCTGACTAACGGTGGGACAGCTGATGCTACTGCTGTGTCGTTGGATGAGATGTCTTTTACGCTTCGTGGTCCGGGCGACCAGTCTCTCGATGTTTCCGAAATCATCGACATGGGCGCATCTGTCTTCTACCGGAACGGTTTGCCGATAGCGGCTGACCTAAGCGGCAATGACCGTATGACGGCAGTCTTCGAGGATCTCATTATTGAGGCTCAGGTGACATGCAGTCTGGTGTTTGTGGCGGCAATCCGTGAAAGTAATATCGACCAGTTCGAATTGCTTCTCGAGAGCCGTCATATTCTGGCTACTTATGACCGTGGAATACAGGAGGGGGAGACTGTTGATGTTGTTTCCGAAAGTGGTGACGGGACGCTGTTGGCGATGACGTTCGTCGTCAAGGGATCATCTATTTCCGAGTCGTTTTTGGTTCGCAATAACCCGGTCGATCCGACCAAAGCACCAGTCGAGTTTTCGTACGAATTGACGGCGGCCTCAGATATCGAGTTCCGTATCTTCACGTTGACTGGCGAAGAAGTGTATGCTCGCGACATATCCAGCCAGGACAATGGAGCTGGAGAACATGTGATTGAGTGGGATGGTCTCAACAACGATGGTCAGGTAGTTTGCAACGGTGTTTATATTGTCTCCATCCGGGTCGTGAACACGGGTGAAACGGCACGACTCAAGCTTGCGGTGGTGAAATGACGACCCGATGTATCATACTCCTAATGGTGTTAACGTTGGGTTGTGCGACTGTGCATGCAGGAGATGCCGGGCGTGAGTCTCCATTCACTGTCGGTGCAGGCGCTCGCGCTCTTGGGATGGGTGGTGCTTTCACAGCTATAGCTGATGACGCATCCACCATTTTCTATAATCCAGCCGGACTTCCACAACTTGATTATCATGAAGTCAGCTTCATGCACATGTCTCTTTTTGAGGGCACGATTTATGACTTCGTTGCCTGGGCTTACCCCACTCCGAGTCAGGGTGGCTTCGGTCTGGCCTACATGCGGCTCGGCACCAACGACATTATCAGGCGGGAAGACTATCGCCGGACAGGTATGTTCGACTATTCCTACTCGCAGTTCCTTTTGTCCTATGGACGCCGACTCCAGGGTGGTCTCGCAGCCGGTGTGTCACTGAAGATTGTGAATCAGGAACTGGATACTTATTCCGACTATGGCATTGGACTGGATTTTGGAATGACGGCCAGGTTGAGTCAATATGTACAAGCCGGAGTTGTGGCGCGGGATATTGTTCCGGTCACGTTGCAACTGCAGACTGTCAAGGAGACGCTTCCGGTAACACTTGCGGTTGGATTGGCAGCAACCAATTTGAGGTGGTCGGAGCGGCTTGAGTCGTCACTTTCGGTGGAGATGGAAAAAACAGAAGACAGATCGGTCCGTGTTCATTGCGGTGGAGAATTGTTGTTCGATGACCACTACTCACTTCGAACCGGATACGACCGTGACAATCTGTCCTTTGGCATAGGGTTGCGATATCAACGTCTTCTACTGGATTATGCCTATAAGGTTCACGATTACGTGGAGGATAGCCATCGCTTCTCGGTGGCACTGTTGTTGGGGACAACAGTTTCCGACCAGATTAGGCGCAGGCAGCAGGAGGATCAGCGCCGGAGTACCGATATGCTGGATGTGGAGCGTCGTCGGCAGTTTGATTTCTATCGCCAGAAGGCGGACGATTTCTACGAGAGTTATGTTCTCGATTCAGCCCTTGTCAACTATCAGCGTGCTTTGGCCTTTGACGAAGACAACCAGCGGATTCTGAGGGCAGTAGCAGCGATTGAACGGGCACGAACCTCCCAGCTTAAGCAGGAGCAACGAGTCCGTGAAGCTGAGCGGGACCAGGCGATGACTATTGACGCTTTCTTTGCTCAGGCGCAGAGTTTCTTTGAGAAGAAATATTATCCCGCAGCCGAGGATATGCTTGAATTGATTCTGGATTACGAGCCCGAGAACACTCTGGCTCTTAATCTAAGAGATACTGTTTCGAAGGCGGTAGCCAGAGAGATTGATTCCTGTTTGCTGGAGGCACATCAGGCCGAGCGGCGGGGTGAAATAGTGAAGACCATCGAATTGTATTCCCGCGTTTTATATCTGGACCCGGAAAACACTACCGTCCGCCAGTCGCAGGAGGAGGCAGCCAGCAAGATGGACCTGGCCCGGATGCTCAATGAAGGGATAACGCAGTTCAGAATTGGCCATTACGATGAGGCCAGGAGTTTATTTTCCTCAATTCTCTCTGCCAACCCGGATGAGCCGGTATCGAAGGCATATATCGAGCGTATCGATACCGCACTGGAGCATCCTCCTACCCTGGAGATGATGCAGCGTGACCGGGTGATATGGCCTCTCTATCTTGACGGTCTTCGATATATGCGTGACAAACAGTACGAATTGGCTATCGAAGCCTGGCAGAAAGTCCTCGAGGCTTACCCCAACAACGAAAGTACGCTTCGCAATATCGAGCAGGCCCGACTGCGAATGCAGTCTCAACCGGGCGAATGAGATTATTCTCCGGTTTTTTGTTAGACTCACGCGCGGTTTCCCGATAGGTTTCATACATTATGTGGCGACGTCCTGTAAAAGAGATAACAGCCGAGTTCATTGCGGAAGAGAAATATCTCGACAGTCTGCAGCGAACAGCGCGGGAAAGCTGCGTGGCTGCTGGCATGTCATCCCGAGATGTCAACGCCGTTTTGTTGGCCACTGAAGAAGGGGCCACCAACATTATCCGGCATGCGTACCTTTATGAGAAGGGGACTATCCGGCTCCGAATTGTAATCTATCGCAAGCTTATTGTCTTATCCCTAATTGATACCGGCAGATCATTTCAGGCTTCCGAAAAAGGTACCATAGATCTGGAGCATCTGGTCGAATCCGGCCGTAAGGGTGGCCTGGGGTTCTATATGATCGGCAAGATTATGGATTCGGTCGAATACATTTCGTCGGCTGGCTACAATGAATTGCGGATGATTAAACGCATTCGTCCCTCATCGGCTGGTAGTGTTCCTCTGTTAAGACGGATGACTGGGTTGCGGGTTAAGTTCTCGGTTTGGACCACTATGATTGTGCTGATTATTCTGGCTGGTTCTGCTATATACGTCGATGATCGAATATCACGTCAAGTTCAATCGCACTTGGACGAAACAGTAGCCTCTCTGGGGAGTACTATTGCAGCGCAGGCCGCAGGTTATACGATAAACCGTCGCTCTGATGCCGAGTTTGATGAGTTAGTTGTGAGTTATGCCAAATCGAATTCTGAGTTCCTCCGACTGGTAGTGATCACCAGTCCGGCAGGTAATATTGTGGCGCATTCCGATGACATCCACAATATTCGCAAGGGATACTCTTTCCCCGACGGTATTGACAAGAACGACCAATCAACTCCACAGCGATTGATTGTTGATGGAGCTGACTTGTTCTATTTGATGGTTCCCATAGTTACTAACACCGGTATGGCAGGTATGGTGCATATCACATACAGTGCCGCCTACATTGAGGGTGAGTTAGCTCAATCGCGGGAGGATGCCGTGTTGCTGACTCTGGTGCTGTTGCTATTTGGCGTTCTTGGAGTCTATCTACTCTCCAGCTATTTTGTAGATCCGATAGTTAAAATCACACAGCGCGTCAGGCGACTTGCCTCCGGTGATCTAACGACGGAATTGCCACTGGAGGGAGCTGAGGAGTTCTTCGAAATATCCAAGGCGTTCAATGTACTGATGACGCGTGTGAGTCAGGATCGTGAGAATATAGTGGCGCGCGAGAAGATGGCCAAGGAAATTGAAGTAGCCTCACACATCCAGAAGACTCTGCTGCCGAACAAACTACCGAATCTGCCGGGGCTGGAACTAAACACATTCTATCGGGCGGCGGAAGTTATCGGAGGAGATCTCTATGATGTCTTTGAGACTGATCCCGGTCGGTACTGTCTTGTAGTTGCCGATGTTTCCGGCAAAGGGGTACCAGCTTCGCTGGTGATGTCGATGCTACGTACGGTCATACAGATCCATGCGGCGCACGAAGCTTCGGCCAAGGTGACGCTTATAAAGGTCAACGATTACCTGCGCCACAACATTCCTCCGGGCATGTTTATTACTGTCATGCTGGCTATGTATGACACCGCTCAGCGAAAGCTCGATTTCGTATCGGCTGGGCATAATCCGATGCTTCTCTATCGACGGTCTTCCAGTACGATTGAGACTTTGAATCCCACCGGAATGCCAGTGGGGATGCCAGTTACGCTTGAGTTCTCATTCGAGGATAGGTTGGAAGAAGTCAGCCTTGAACTTGAGGATGGGGATTTCTTCTTCATGTTTACCGATGGTGTCACCGAGGCATCCAATCGTGATGGGGAGACGTATGGTCTGGATCGCCTCACAAAGCTGTTTGAGGAACAACTAAACGGTGGGGATGCAACGCTTACCACGACCATACTGGGCAAGAGTCTGTTGGATGCTCTGGACGATTTCGCCGGATTCACCAAACCATCCGATGACATAACATTCGTTCTTGCCAGGTCATGCAGTCCTGACGACGGTATGACCGAAACGAAATCTGTAACAGAAGACGAGTAGTTATGTAGGTCACGGTTGCTTGCCAACCTGACGTGCCCTTGTCTGCCCCATTAATCTTGTAGGGCGAAACCCTTCTTAGCGGTTCCGCCATCCTGTTGTAGGTCACAGTTGCCTACCAACCTGACAATAAACGCAATTGTCAGGACCGCAAGGGGTTCTGACCTACAAATGCTATTCCTCTCCGCATATATACGATAACATCTTAACTAGATAATCAAGACTAGGTCTATCGAAAGTATGTTGAGCTATATTCTTAAACTGAAGAATACCATCCTTATCTACTATATAAACAGAGGGAATATTCTGATCCACTTTACTTCCTGACCACTCTGTCCGGAATATTCCTAAAGCCTTGGAATATTCACTGTCCTCGTCGATGAGGATTGGAAATGGTGTTGGCGTCTCTTCTCCTTCGTCCATTGTTAAATCTTCTGGTGCAATTTCTCTGATATGATCGATAAATGCTTTTCCGTCCTCGTCCATTTCTTCATAACCGGGAGGATTCTTCCAATCATTGATTAGTGCTAAAGTCGCTGGGAAAGAATTTAGAAAATCCTGAATCAATTCTTTGCTATATGGAAGTACATATATAATTTCCAGGTTGTAGCGATCACGAATCTTGTTGTTCTTCTCATACTCTACTAGTTGAGCATGTCGATATATGCAATTGGGGCACCACATTCCTTCCATCGCATAGCCCCTGGGGAAAATCAACATTACATTCTTTCCCTTGAATTGGGAAATCTTCACTTCTTCGCCCTGGAAAGAGGGGAGTGCAATATCAGGCATTGGTTTACCAACTGTTACCCAGTTTATTTCATCAGTCTGTGCAAACAAGCAGCTAGTCAGTAAAATAAACGTAATAAACGTTCTTACTGAATGGATAATGAAACTGTGATAATTCAAAACTGTTCTCCTTCAATATTTTCAGGATTTTATAATAATTCAACAGAATCGCATATTATTCCTTTTCTTATTATCCGAGATTTCCAATATAAAGGTTTCAAAAACACGGTTTACCACTTTCAGTTTATGATAATACAACAATCACCCCGAATGGTCAAGAATCTCGTCGTTTCTCTGACTGTTACTCAGGTGTCCTGACTGTCCTCACCTTTTTTGTTGCCTATGGTCTTACCAAACGGTTCATTGAACGCAACAGAAGATCAGAAGTCTTGACACGGAATATAGCATATGAATAACATCTCAATATCGCTTTCCGAAGGTGACCGCCAGGGAGTCTCCGAAGTGCGGGTGGATGGTGTTATTGATACCGCGACAGCTGGTGAATTGGAAGCCGTTATTGATTCGCTTCTGAAGCGCCAACGATATGCGATTCTGATTGATCTGGCTGGCGTAGATTATATCTCTTCTGCCGGATGGGGGATATTTATCTCCCATATCAAGGACATTCGCGACAACGATGGCGATATCAAGCTGGCCAGTATGATTCCGAATGTATACGAGATATATGAACTGCTGGAGTTTGATAAGGTTCTACGGTCCTATACTTCAATAGACGAAGCCCGTGTCGATTTTGGCAACGGCTCCGAAGTGGTTTCATCCAAAAAAAAAAGCGGACGGTTGACAGCGGTTTCGATCAGTGATGATTTGACCTCCAAATCTACTAGCAATCAATTTACAATAAACAATGATCTCGGTGGAATGTTAGGTGGCGGCAATCTTGAAACGGCGATCCTGCGTCTGGTTAAAGACGACCCGTTTGCCACTATAGGGGAGATTGGTCGGGATTTGCGAGGTATGGGCGGGTTCGACCGGGTTGGTTGGTGGGATGTTTTCGGAGTTTTAAGGCGACGAGGTTTGGTCCGCCGACGTTCTCGATTCCGGTTTGCCCGGGGGCGTCGCTGAAGCGTTGTTTCTGGTTGACAGTTGCGTATCCGGGGCTATATTTCTAATAGAGTGTTCACATGGATTACCAAGCAGTTCTTATAGTTGCGCTGGTCATTTTGACCGGAATCCTGTCGCTGATGCTCGTTTCGAGGATTCGAAACGAGAGGCGACAGATGGCTGTGATGAAGGGGATGAATCTGTCCGATTTCTCCCGATTTCTGCTGTCCAATAGTGCTGGCGGAACTATCGGCGAGGTGGCCCGCAAGGTGTCCACTCTACTGGAGGAATCGTGCGGATGTGATCGGGTTCTGTTTTTACGTAAGCGTCGGGGCTGGCTTGAGCTCAACTATCAACATGGCTTAGGACATCCCGACCGGCGAGCGTATAGGGTTGTTGCCGGTACCAAATTGTCCAAAGTGCTGGAAGCTGATTTCTTGCCGCGGCCAATAGCTGCCCTCCAGGGGGTGTTGCCCGACCGGTATTTTCGGACGATCAGCAAGAGCAAAGTTGATCTTTTCTTCCCTGTGTTCTGGCGTGATAATCTGTACGGTGTCTACTTTGTGCGCAGCACCATTCATACCGATTCACGGTCATTTAATGTACTGGTGGCCAGTATGGCGCAGTCGTTGTCGGCTGCGTATCATGTTAAATGGCATGAATCGCGCATCGAACGGATGCAGAAGCGGCTTGACGAAGTAAACCCACCCGATGCCATCTCTGCCGTCAATCCGCCGGTAGCTGCTCCAAGCAGTTTACTTAAACTTGTGCTACATCGCAATGCGGAGACGATAATCCCGAAGCTAATCCACTCAATTCGCGAAGACTTGAATATCAATCGGATTGCTTTTCTATATCGAAGGAATGGTAAGAAAAATTCTCACCCGCTATTGGTCCAGGGAGGTCTTTCTCGGGCCCTTCTGGCTCCCGACCAGGATTGCCTGGATAATCTTCTGAAAGTCGTTGACAAGGCGACGATGCCGGTTGGGCAATTGGCGGACGAACAAACACCGATGGGAGTTTGGGCTTCGTCTTTGCGAGAGGCAGGATTAGAAAGCATAGCTTCATTTTCACTCACTCCGGATTGTCCTGGTGTGCTGGCCTGGAGTGGAGGATCACCACAAGTATCTTTGAAAGACAAACTGCAGGTAGCTCGGACGAGCGCCGCTGATTTAATGGACAATGCCGAATCGTTTGAACGTATTGAGGAAATGTCATACACCGACGGACTGACAGGTCTGGCCAACCAGAGGTATTTCAGGCGTCGTCTGGACGAGGAGATCCAGCGAGCAAAGCGCTATGACCGGAAACTGGCTTTTATAATCTTCGATCTCGATGGTCTGAAGGCCACCAACGATACTTATGGTCATCTGGCTGGAGATGCTGTCCTCAAGCAGATGGGGGGTATCCTCCGGAGATCAATTCGTGCTATTGACATTATCGCACGTTATGGTGGGGATGAGTTTTGTATTATCATGCCCGAAACTGATGCTACAACCTGTCTGAAATTCATGGAGCGGCTAAAGGGTGACGTAGCGGGAACGAGTTTTGTCATCCCTGGTACCGATGAGCGTTTGGGGTGTACAGTTTCGCTGGGCGGAGCGGTCTACCCGGATCACGCCGACGTTCCTAAGCAGCTCATTCACTTTGCCGACATGGCCCTTCTGGAAGCCAAGTCCAGTGGCCGCAATAAGTCTGTTCTTTTCGATGAAGCCGTTTAGAAATTCTGACTAAGTTTGTGGATGATTGAGTTTTAGGCTTTACACGCGCAACACCGAAATCTATATTTGAAGCTAAATAACATAAGTGGTTATGCCGATTATAGGATAAGCCATTTTAGGGACTACACTTACGCTAACAGGGAAGTGTTGCGAAATGAATAAATGTTGTTTGTTGATCGTTGTGAGTTTGGTTGTCATGATGGCAGTCTGCGCTCAGGCCAGTGAATACAAGGTGGGAACGGGGGATATCTTGAGTATCAGTTTCTGGCAGGACCCCGCTCTCAATTCCGATGTACGCGTTAATCAAGATGGGAAGATATCTCTGGACGTGGTGGGCGAAATCGACGCTGCTGGCAGGACTACAGCGCAGCTCGAAGTTGACATTGTTCGCCGAATGTCCAGGTTAAACAAGAATATCTCACAGGCGGTGGTCAGGGTTACGGCATTCAACCACCAATACGTTTTTGTTACGGGGCAGGTGAACGATGGGGGCAAGTGGACGTTTGAAGAAATACCGGACCTCTGGAGTATCATCAATGAAGCTGGTGGAGTGACCGAAATTGGTGACCTCAGTCGCGTAACAATCATCCGAGGTGGAGACAACGCGGGTCAGGTTGAAATCGTGAATGTGAGTGCGGCTATAGCCAACGGTACAATGAACGAATTGCCGAAGATTCGTCGTGAGGATACGATTGAAATCCCACGCATGCCCATCGGGTTTCCGTCGCCTGAACTTGGTACAGCCCGAGAGAAGAAGAACCTCATCTACGTTGTGGGTGCGGTGGGGCTGCCGGGTCCGATTACCTTTGAGGAGAATGTTGATGTGCTTGAGGCTATAGCTCTGGCAGGTGGTCCAACCGCTATGGCTGATCTGCGCAAGACGAAAGTGATAACCAAAGATGGCTACTTCGGTCAGACCATTCAACTTGATCTCGATAAATATACCCGGCTTGGAACACTAACTCGTTACACGATGCAGAAAGAGGATGTGGTGGTGGTCGCGGCTCGTCGTTCCAGCATTTTGAGTATTGCCAACATCACCGGTCTGATCGGTGTTGTGACTTCGACGGTGCTCATTTGGAATCTTTTGGACAGCAACGGAGATAGTACGAGGGAATAGATCCGACTTATGCACACCAAGCGCGAAAAATCTGTCAACGTACGGGATATTATCTCGGTTATAGTCAAGCGCAAATGGCTGGTGATTGTTCCTTTGATCATCGTGACGGCCATAGCGTATGGGGTTACCTATTTCCTGGCTCCCAAGTATCAATCTTCTACTATCATTTGGATTGATCGTCCGCATAATGTTTCTCGAGAGTTAGTCAGTATACTTGGTCGTGAGCGAGCGGGTCGTGAAAGTGGTGAAGAAAGTCGGCGACGACTGCGTGCGCTTCAGATCGAAATAACCTCACAGACTTATCTTCATCAGCTCATTCGTGAACAAGGGATGGATCAGGACCCGGAGATTATTCGTCGGGCCGCTCGTTTGCGAGAGGAAAATCCGTCCTTTTCCTTGGAGCAAATGAAATTCAATCTTCTTGTTGACCAGTTGCGGAAGCAGGTGTCGGTTTCTTTTGCCGGGGCTGACCAGATTCGCCTTACGGCTGTCTGTCCCGATCCTGTGGAAGCGCGCGACATGGTCACCACTTTAGCGGCGATTCTTGAACGGGAGAAAACACGATACGAGATGGAGAGGATTCTCGACAACCAGTCATTCGCTGATCTGCAGTTGGAAAAGACCGAGTTCTACTATCAACAGATGATTGATTCCCTCACTGCTGCCCAGATGCGTATGACTCAATTGCAATTGCCGGAAAACATTTCGTCGGATTCGAATCGTCGCGATGTCCTCTCCGACATTGATAAAGCACAACTGGAGTTAGAGGACTATGAAAGTGACCGGCAGCGGCTGCTAGACGAGTTGCGAGCTCTGGGGTTGGAACAAGTAAGAGTGAAGTACACCGATACGATCGTGGAATTGCGTTCCGAAATCGATGCTCAGGTCATACGTTATGCCAGTCTTATGGAAAAATACGCCTGGAACGAACAGAACGTGATCAATGTCAATATTCGTCTCAATGATAATCTTCGTTTACTTGTGTTTGCTATTGGTGAGGCCGTAGATGCACAATTTGTCTCATATCCTGAAAACCAACGCGAGTTGCTAAGGGAATATTTCATTGTAGAAGAACATCTCGATGTGCTCCGATCACGGAAACGTCAGATGGAACGGTCTGTGGCTCGCGTGGACGCGCGGATAAATCAATTACCGCGTCTTCAGTCCGAAATATCCGAACTCGAACGCAGGGTAGCTGATGCCCGCAAGTATCGAGATGCCTTTCGCTCCGAGGAAGCGACCGTCACGATTTTGTCTGAGCGTGCCAAGGACCGAGTCAAGTACCGGATTATTGAACCAGCCAAGATTCCGTTGACTCATTTCTGGCCTGATCAGAATAAAATTCTGGGGATGGGGCTGATGTTAGGGCTAATGCTGGGTGGTGCTGCGGCGTTTCTGGCAGAGATATTTGATAATTCGTTCAAGAAGATCAGCGACATTGAAGAAATTTTGAATCTCCCAGTGTTGGCTACCGTCCCTCGAATCGACAAACTAAAGAGGATCCGACAGTAAACTATGGAAACCTATCAGCTCAAGAGCAAGCTCGTAGAGAGTGATCGGGAGTTCCTGATCAAGACCCGCAATGACATCAGCGCTGCTGCGATTTCGTCTGAAGTATGGATCAATGGCGTACTGGTCGAGACGGATACACATCCGCAGCTTGAGGATTATGATGCGGATGACGTTGTCTCGCTACTGAAGAGCGTTCACGAAAAGAAGAAGAACGAGATCGAATATCTGATGGAGGCTTTTCGACACGCGCTGGAGGATGGCAGTTCCGACTCACTGACCCAGCTAGGCATCGCCTTTTATTACAAACAGTATTTTCTTGAGGCTCGGGAGTTGTTCCAGAATGCGACTGTCCGGAATGCTCAGAGCCACCTTGCTTTTAATTACCTTGGTTTGACCGAACTGGCCCTTGGTCAACCGGAGGAAGCCGCCAAGATGCTGTACGAAGCGGCAAAGCAACAACCAGGCTTTGCCGATTACCGCAACAACCTTGGTCTTGCTCTCCATGCGCACGGAGCCAGCGATCAGGCAGTAGGTGAATTTGAACAAGCTCTGGGACTAAATTTGTACTACGCCGATGCGTACTTTAATCTCGGTATGGTTCTACTCGCGCAGGCACCACAGCAATCGGACGCTTCTTCGCGCGCAGCGACGGTGAGCAAAGCGATGGAATGTTTCAAGAAAGCTGTACTGATTTACCCGGACTATGATTCTTCCCTGTTCGAGGAAGCAACGAGAGCCATTGCCAACTCAGACTTGGATAAAGCGTTCGAGCTGTTCTCCCGTATCAGACGACAAAAACAGGAAAAACACAGACGAGAATTTGCTGGTTTCCATATGAAGCAAACCCTGGATCCGCAGATGATTTCTGAGGAAAGGCTCCGCGATCAGATTCGATACCTGGAGGGGAAGATCGAGGGTAATCCTATGTACGTGGATCTATATTCCGACCTCTCTCGTTGTTACCTGGAGTACTCCCGTGTGCTTTGGGAAAAGGGTGTGATGAGTTACCGCAAGACAACAGAGCTGAACCCCTCGCTTGGAATAGCAGCTACTTGTTATGAAGAAGCCAAGAAGGAACTGTCTGCGATGAACGCGGCGCTCGACCGCATAGTCAAGAAAGGTTGACTTTGATGGCACGACGGCCGGTTTCAATTCTTGACTTCTACTCTCCTGAGTTACCCGTAGCAACGGAGTTTCGCCGTTTGTTGCAGCGCATCCAGAGTTTTTCAACGGAGTCTGAGAATAAGGCTATAATGATTACTTCCGCCATGCTGGCTGAGGGGAAATCAACTATATGTTCGTTCCTGGCCCTGACCGCAGCCAGACAGAAGGGGCTCAAGACGTTGATTATTGATACCGATCTTCGACGTCCTTCGATCCACAAGTTATTCGGTATGGATCGTGAAAGGGGATTGGCCGAAGTGTTGTCTGGTGACCTTAGCGCAGCTAAGGTGGTAAGACAGACCGATCTGGAGCAATTGCACATCATTAATGCTGGTTTGCGTAGTGAGCGTCCATCGGAGTTGTTCAATGTTGAGGTAATCAGTCGCATCATTGATGACTTAAAGTTCTACTATGATCTGATTTTCGTAGACTGCGCTCCGATTCTGCCCGTATCGGACCCGATGCTCCTGGCTCCGAAGATGGATGCTATATTACTGGTTGTCAAGGCTGGAGCGACGCAAAAAGAAGTTGTGGAGCGAGCTGTGGACATTCTTGGAGCCGATGGCAATCGTATCACAGGGGTCGTACTCAACAACATGAACAACAGTCTGCCTTATTACTACGACTATAAGTACTATGACTACGATAGTCCGGTCGACAGTGCGAAACATCGACGAGGAGATCGACGTAGAAAGAGACAATCGCGATCCCGGAGTTCCAGGCAAACCGCCTCACGGTTGACCTCGAAAAACAACGATACTCCTAAACGTTTTCCCTGATCTTTGAGATGAGCTCGAATGGAGTTCACAAATAACATTCTTACAGTAGACCTTGAAGAGTGGTTCGCCGTAGAAGTTTTATCTAATCGTTATTCGCGCGATAATTGGGGCCAACTGCAGTCAACGGTAGTCAGGAATTCACGTCGACTGTTGGAGCTGTTCCGGTTTCGAGAAGTCACTGCCACCTGGTTTGCACTTGGTTGGGTGGCTGATCGCTATCCTGATTTGCTCCGTGAAATCCAACGAGAAGGACACGAGATTGCCTGCCACAGCTATGCACACGTCCGGGTCAACACCCTGGAACCGGATACGTTTCGCAAGGATACCAAAATGGCGATAGGGGCTATCGTTAGTGCCCTCGGTCGCTCGCCGAGTGGTTATCGGGCACCCAGTTGGTCGGTTGATCCCAGCACGTCTTGGGCGTTTGAAATTCTGGCCGAGTTAGGCTTCGAGTACGATAGCTCCGTTTTTCCTATTAAGCATGACATCTATGGTATCCCTGATGGCCCTCGGCATACGTTCAAGATGAACCTGAAAAGTGGTCGTAGTTTGTACGAAATTCCGGCTTCAACTTACCAGTTGCTGGGACAGAATATCCCTATCGGCGGTGGCGGTTTTCTGCGTCACTCGCCATATTGGTATACACGCTGGATGATCCGACGTCTTAATGCCGACAACCGGCCCGTAATGGTCTACATGCATCCCTGGGAAATCGATCCCGATCCGCCCAGAATTGACGATTTATCAGCTATACAACGCTTCCGTATGTACGGATCAACATCGGTTTTCATTCGCAAACTTGATCGTCTTCTGAGTGATTTCCCGTTTGTCTCGATGGGGGAGTATCTTAAGCGACTGAAGAGACGCCGGATAGGTTTTCATGTCGATTAATATTTGGCCGAGAGATGATGTGATCTCTTACGTATCCGAGTCGGTGACGGTCTTTTGTCAACGTATATACGCTTGTTTTTTCATTTAATCCTTGACTGCCGATGTATAAGAGTAAACTTTAACGGTGGATGAATACCGAAGAGGAGGTGCGAGGTAACATGTTGATATTGAGACGATTGATGATTCTATTGATTGCTCTGGCCGTCTGTGCTCCGAACGCAGATGCACGTAAAAAGAAGCCCAAGTCGGGCAAGATTGAAGACTCTGTTTACACCGATGCGAAATATGGTTTTCAAATAACCCTGCCGAAGGCCTGGACTTCGCGGTTGCGTAAGCTGGATGATCCTTATCGTCTGGTCCTTATACAGAAAAACTATCAAATTCCGTCGGAGTATGTTGATGCGCCTGACTATACCTTGGTGCCTCGCCTGACTGTGTATGTCGCTGAGACCCACGTTACCCCCTTCGAATTTCTTGATTCGCTTTTGAGCGATACATACTCTTCGAAGGTGAAGAAAGACATTTTCAAAGAGTTTGAGATTCTCAACAACCAGTCCATCGGTGACGGGGAGCGCGAGGATGTTGTCACGCGTAAACGAAAGTCACTTCGGGTGGGTGAGAACAAGGGAGTGCTCTGGCAAGGCAAGGCAAAGTACATCAAGATGGTAACCCAATCGGCTTCCACCGGAAGTGGCAAGCGTGTCTACGGCGCCCATCAGGGCGGAGTGGTGATTTTGCCTGTCGGGAAAGAGCATCTGGTGTTGTTTCATGTGATCTGTGAGGGTCAGTCTTTCCCATTGGTCTGGGCGGAAGTTAAGGCTGTGATCGACTCGTATAAACTGGTGGAATAGATTACACGGAACGGATCCTGACATTCGGGGAGTAGCCTTTGGAGTTGACTGATTGAGACTCTTCCGGTATCATTAGTTGTTATAGAAGAAACAGGCAACCTGTTGGGAGGTTCGCATGTGGGCCTTGCGGGCGATTTTCGTGACAATCATTGTTTTGGCCATTGTCACGTTCGCCATCTACAATGTACAGTTGGACCAGCGAGTCGATATTAATCTCGTCTGGAAGACATTTTCTGAAGTGGCTGTGATCGAAGTTGTTTTCTGGTCATTTGCCTGCGGTGTAGTGTTGTCGTTGCTGGTCTTCATCTCGGCCTATATCAGGATGGCAGTTACTCAGCGCGGTTGCAGAAGACAGATTCGGGCGCTTGAGACCGAGGTTACGGTGCTGCGTAATAGACCGATTGAGGAGTCCGCCGAGATGCTATTGCAGGATCAATCTTCGCCGCGAAAGTCGAACACTCTCCGGAAGGATCGGTAGCGGGCATGGTTGAATACGGTGTTGTATTTTTCGTTCTGTTGGGCACCTCGCTGGCCTTCTACCTGGTATACAAACGCTTCCTGAGTAAGCCGACCAAATCGGTTTCTGTGCTTTATGTCGAAGCGCTCAAGGATCTTCTCAATGATGAACAGGTTCAGGCTTTCACCAAGCTGCGACAGGTTGTGGCCGAGGAAACATCCAATATTGATGCTTATCTGCGACTGGGTCAGATTCTTCGCGAGAATGGTAAACCAGATCGAGCACTGCAAGTACACAAGGACCTGACCCTGCGAACGCACCTGCCTTCCGACGACAAGAAAGCGATTTTACGGCAACTGGCGGAAGACTACTTTGCATTGCGGGATCTTGATACGGCTGAGGCAGCGCTCAAAGAACTGCTCGCTCTGGCGCCCGATGATCGCTGGGTACATGAGGAACTATTGAAAATCCAGGAAGCGGCAAATAAGTGGGACGAGGCGTATGATACCGCAGCTGCTCTGCTCAAGATTGAGGGGGAGAAGAGCCGGAAAAGGCTGGCGGTGTACAAATATCGAATGGGCTATGACCTCTATCAGAAACTCGAACACCATAAGGCGCGGATTCTGTTTAAGGAAGCTATCGGGCTGGATCCGACCTATGTACAGGCATTCCTGGCGGTCGGGGATTCCTACCGCGACGAGGAGCGTTTTGAAGATGCGGTGAATTTCTGGAAAAAGCTCATTGGTGTGGTCCCTGATCAGGGTCACAAAGTGATTGAACGGCTGAAGAAAACCTTGTTCGATCTTGGGCGCTACGGTGAGTTGTCCGATGTGTGTGACAGTATTCTCAGTCATGATCCCCGAAATCTTGAGGCTCGCTTGACGCTGGCTGAGTTCTCCGAGAAGAAGGGAGATGTGGATACTGCTCGCAGCATGCTGGAACAGATTGTTGAGGACCACCCGGGCCATTTGAAATCGGTTGTCGAGCTTATCCGTGTTTACCTCGGTCGCAATGATAACCGTCGATTGGATGAGTTATTCCGGACGATTGCCCGGCGCGGAGAAGATACGGTTATTCCAGATAGTGGAGAAGCTGCTTCTTCAGCTTCAATTCGACAACCTGCAGAACAATAGCAACTACTGAAAAGACCATGACTATTCGTCTGTTACTTGCGGCTGTCAGTCTGCTGATCGGTTGTGCGACAGCGGCTGCCGATGATACCTATTCGTTGATCAAAAAGGGACGGCTCAAGGAGGCTAACGAAGCTTTATCGGCCATCTCAACTGCGACTCTGCGTGACGGCAACACGCTTTTTTTTCAATCCCTACTGGAGACAGATGCCGCGAAGTCGGCCGATCTGATGGAGGCTGCTTTGAAATCGGCGGTCGATGCCAGGTATTGGGAAGAGATACATTACAGGCTGGCCCAGTACTATCTGGTCGCAGGCAATAACAAGAGACTGGAGCGATTGATTGTCGAATACTCATCTTCGTGGGAAACCGGTCGCTTCGGAGAGCGGATGGATCGTTACTCTGTGTATGTGGATCAAGATCAAGGTCATCTTGAGTCGGCTTTGCGACAGGTGGACCGATACTTGCTACGCTACACTAAACGCGATCTGCAGCAGTGGGGAAAGATTGACAAGGCGCGAGTTATGTCGGCCTTCGGCAAACGTATCGGGGCTGACAAGTTGTTGCGTGGATTATCTCGACTGCGTTCTGGTCCCGGCGTTTCTCAAGCCCTCTATCAGCTGACTATAAACGCTATCAATCAGAGGCGGATTGATGACGCCGTATTCACATACAATCTGCTTCGAGAAGCGTATCCTTCGGCGGTTGGGTTGGATGCTCTGGTGGACGGTCTGGCCAAGCTATCATCGGGGGAGGAGCGCAACCGGGAAGCGGACCGACTCACCGGTACGTTTTATTCGGTTAAGGTTGGTGTTTTTTCTGAGCGTTCCAATGCCACGAAACAGGCCAATCTCTTCAAGCAGTATGATCAGAAAGTGGAGATCAAATCCATGACGATCTCCGACGTGAAGTACCGCGTCGTTTATGTTGGCCGGTTCTCCGGTTACGATGAGGCCGCAGCATTCAAGAAGAGGTTGGAAGCAACCCATCACGAGGTTTTTCAGGTCGTCGCTCGATGACTGGTTCTGCCGGCAAAGACTCCCGGATAACGCCGCTGATGAGGCAGTTCCATGATATCAAAGCTCAGCATCCCGACAAGATACTATTTTTTCGCATGGGTGACTTCTATGAGATGTTTGGTGACGATGCGGTGAGGGCAGCACCGATCCTCGGCATAACTCTCACCTCTCGTGCCCACGGAGCACAGGAACGTATCCCTCTGGCCGGAGTACCCCACCACAGTGCGGACAAGTATCTTGCTCGATTGGTGTCAGCCGGGGAGAAGGTCGTGATCGTTGAGCAAACCGAGGATCCCAAGACTGCCAAAGGACTGGTCAAGCGCGGGATTGTCGAGATTCTCACTCCCGGTACGGCTGCTATTGATACTGGCGAAAGCGATCAGCAGTCGGTATGGTTGGTGGCGTTATATGAACGTTTGAAACCTAAGACGCTGGGGCTGGCGGCGCTTGATTTATCCACTGGTTCCTTCATTGTCGATGAGGGTTCGTCCGATGAAATGCTCGAGCGGCTCAAGGTTTTGGGTCCCAAAGAAATTCTGTATCCGTCATCTTGTTCGGACAACCCGGACCTCGTAACTCGCCTGGGCTTGACCAATGGTGAAACACAATTAACCGGCTTCGAAGATTGGAATTTCGATTATCGCACAGCCAAGCGGGAACTCAACGATCAATTCGGCACGAGTACGCTGGATGGATTCGGAGTGGGCGACAGCCATGCCGCTATCACCGCCGCCGGAGCTGTGCTGCGGTATCTCAAGGAAAACCATCTTGAGAATCTGCGCCATATCAACCGGCTGACAAGGTTTGATCAGGATGAGTACATGGCTCTCGACTACGGCACGGTGCGCAATCTGGAGTTGGTGGCCAACATTGCTCTCAACACCGAACAGCATACATTGTTCTCGGCTGTCAATCGTTGCCAAACTGGGGCGGGGGGGCGTCGTCTCCGCAATGCGTTGCTGAGACCATTTCGCAGCAGAGCTAGAATTGAACGCCGACTTTCAGGTGTTGCCGAACTAGTAAGAAACAGAGAACTGGCATATGCCATCCGACAGCAAACAACGGGTTCGCCCGACCTGGAAAAACTCGCCGGACGGCTTGGAATCGGCAAATTGAACCCGCGCCAGGCGTTGGGGATCAGGGACGGCCTCTCCGTATGTAGACAACTCAGGCAGATACTGGCAGAGGCCAATGGTCCTCACTTATCCGGTATCGGTGGCAGTTTGCCTGACTGCGATGATATTATCGCCAGAGTCAGCGAGGCACTGACTGACGAGCCGCCTTTGGTAACCACCAAAGGGGACATAATCCAACGTGGATTCTCAACTGAACTGGATAAACTAAACGACTCTATCCGTGATGCCCGCCAGTATATCGCTTCGTTGGCCAAAACCGAGCGCGAGCGAACGGGAATCAACACGCTCAAAGTCGGTTTCAATAAGGTGTTTGGGTACTATATCGAAGTCACGAAGATCAATAGTGACGGTGTGCCGGAAGACTATATCCGCAAACAGACGCTTGTGAATGCCGAGCGCTATATCACCCCGGAACTCAAGGAAAAGGAAGCGCTTATCCTGACCGCCGAGGAGAAGATATTCAAGCTTGAGGAAGAGCTGTATTGTCAATTGGTCGAATCTCTGGCGGTTCGTATCGCCGACATTATTGCCAGTGGTGATTTGGTGGCCGAAATCGATCTGGTCTCTGGTCTGGCGGAAGTGGCAGTGGAGAATCACTATTGCCGCCCAGAGATTTTCGAGGATTCGCGGTTGGATATCGAAGAGGGTCGTCATGCGGTTATCGAAACAGTGCTTCCGACCGGATCATTTGTAGCCAACGATATTACCCTTTCGTCAGAGAAGGATCGCATTCAGATACTGACCGGTCCCAATATGTCGGGCAAATCAACCTATCTGCGTCAGACAGGACTTATTGTCATTCTGGCCCAAATTGGTTCTTTCGTACCTGCTGCACGGGCTGAGATCGGATTGGCCGATCGCGTGTTTACCAGGGTGGGTGCGGTGGACAATCTCGCTCGGGGGCAATCGACGTTTTTGGTGGAGATGGTAGAAACGGCGAATATCTTACATAATGCTACTGACCGTTCGGTCGTTCTGCTCGATGAAGTTGGACGGGGAACATCAACTTTCGACGGCCTGTCAGTAGCGTGGGCGGTAGTGGAGTACATCAACGAACACTCCAAATCACGCACAGTGTTCGCCACGCACTATCATGAATTGACCGGCATGGCGGAGATTTATCCGCAGATCGTCAATTTCCAGGTAGCCGTTAAGAAATGGGAAGACCGGGTTGTGTTCCTGCACAAAATCGTTCCCGGTGGTTGCGATGACTCGTATGGTATTGAAGTTGCCAAGTTGGCCGGACTGCCGCGCCAGCCGATTGTCAGAGCGCGTCAAATCCTGCGGTTGCTTGAATCTGGCAAGTTCACTCGCTCCGAACTCGGTCAGGGCATTTACAAGGAAAAGGTGCAGCCATCGTTGTTCGAGCCACAGCCGTCGAAAACTGAAGAGAAAATAAGAACTGCAGATATTGACCATATGACACCGGTCGAGGCGTTTGATTTTCTACGCCAGCTTCGTGAGGACATGGAGTGAAGCTTCCACAAGATAACAATCGACACAAGGCATGGATAAGGCCACTGCCCGATCGGGTAGTCAACAAAATCGCGGCTGGAGAAGTCGTCGAGAGACCCGCCGCTGTGTTGAAGGAACTGGTAGAGAACGCTATCGACGCCGGTTCGGATCGAATCGACATTCTCGTCGAAGGTGCAGGAATAAAGCTCATCCGGATCGTTGACAATGGTTGCGGGATTGCCGAGGAGCAGATTGAGATTGCCTTCTCGCGCCATGCGACTTCCAAGATAGCTGTTTTTAACGATCTCAATAATCTTGATACTTATGGCTTTCGCGGTGAGGCTCTGCCTTCGATTGCGTCAGTGTCGCGGATGCGGATGGTGTCCCGACCGCATGATGCCGCTTCAGGTGTGGAGATTATTTTTGAGGGAGGGGTGTTGCAGTCGGTGCAGCCGATCCCGGCTGCTCCGGGCACAACGGTTGAGGTCGAGAATCTGTTTTTCAACACTCCCGCCCGGCGCAAGTTTCTCAAATCCGAAGCTACTGAAGCGCGATATCTCTCCCGGGCGGCCACCGCCCTGGCCATCGGACGGGCGGACATTGGGTTTTCATATTCCAGCAATGGCCGTAAGCTCTTTGCAGTACCGCCCAAGCAATCGCTCGTCGAGCGCGTTACGGATGTGCTGGGTAAGAAACGAGATTTCGTCCCTGTCGAGGGAAAGGATGAGTCTGCATCTGTTCTGGGGTGTGTTGGTTTACCCGACGCGGCGCAGCATAATCGCAATGGCCAGTTTATCTTTGTCAATGGCCGGTATGTTCAATCACCGACACTGTCCCATGCGTTTGTTGCGGGTTACGGGGAATTGCTGTCAAAAGGATTGTTCCCGGTTGGGGCGCTGTTGATTACTGTCGACCCGACCGAAGTTGATGTCAATGTCCACCCTGGAAAAACCGAGGTGCGTCTGGCGCACGAGAGAGAAATACATCATATTGTTCGCCTGCTCGTGGCCGAGGGTTTGCGCCGGGATGGAATTATTCCGGCTTTCAGTCAATCGCAGCCGCGACCCTCACCGAGGGCTGTTCGCAATGGTGGAACGACCACTGCATCGGACTCAAACCAGGCTGTGATTCCGGGTGTGTATGAGTGCCAACCAGTTGATCCCGGTACACTTTCTGAGTTGTATCGTCCGCTTGAGGCCGCATCGAATTCGTCAGATGATTCCCCGATGGGAAGCCCCCCGATGGGAAGCCCCCCGATGGGGGTCAATCGCGAGACGGGCGAGGTGTTTGAGAAGGCTGAGCCTCAGGCAGGCACTTCTCAGGATAAGAGAATCGAGAATCCACCTATTGGACC
The DNA here is from genome assembly GCA_019038695.1 of Candidatus Zixiibacteriota bacterium. Lineage (NCBI taxonomy): Bacteria > Pseudomonadati > Candidatus Zixiibacteriota > Candidatus Zixiibacteriota bacterium. The sequence goes on along the minus strand of JAHOYZ010000006.1, from coordinate 41,293 downwards.
GCAATCGTCTTTCCGTTATGTGGGACGGTTTGCTGACCTGTATCTGTTGATCCAGACCGGTGACGACCTCTTTATTGTTGATCAGCACACCGCCCACGAGCGCGTGCTCTATGAAGAGATGCTTGAGAAAATTGAGAAGCGTGCGGTCGATGGGCAGAACCTCTTATTCCCGGTTCAGGTTGATTTGACCGCCGAACAACTGGCCGTGTTTGAAGAATCCCAGGAAATGCTCGACCGGTCGGGTTTTGTGGTCTCACCGTTCGGAGGGAGAATGGTGAACATTGAGGCCGTGCCGACAGTGCTGTCGTCTAAGTCTCCTGAGAAGGTACTGCTGGCGATTATTGATGACCTGGCTTCGCTCCGCAAAGCAGGACAGGATCTGTTGAAGGCGATGGCACAATCTATTGCCTGTCGGTCGGCAGTGATGTCGGGTGATCGACTCAATGACAAAGAGGCCGAGCATTTGCTGAGGGCTCTGATGCAATGCCGGGAGCCATACTCCTGCCCGCACGGACGGCCCACGCTGGTGAGGATAAGCAAGGAAGATATCAATCGGCAGTTCGGTCGTGGGTAATCTTCCGCCGATACCGATTATCTGCGGTCCCACCGCTTCCGGCAAAACCGGCGTAGCCGTGACGTTGGCTGGTACGTTGCCAATCGAAGTCGTCTCGGCCGATTCACGCCAGATTATCAAGCATCTTGATATTGGTACTGCCAAACCTACTCCCGAAGAATGCAAGGCCGTAGAAATTCACTTGGTCGATATCGTTGATCCCGGAGAGCGATATTCTGCCTATCGTTTCATTGATGACGCCAACAGATCTATTGGCGCAATTCTCAGCCGTGGGAATATTCCGGTTGTTGTTGGAGGAACCGGTCTTTACTTGAGAGCTTTATCCGAAGGTGTGGTAGAAATTGAGGGCGATAACCTGTCAATTCGCAAACGTCTTGAACAGGAGATTGATCGAATCGGAGCGCAGGCCATGTATGAGCGATTGGAACAGATCGACCCGCTTGAAGCAGCCCGGTTGCATCCTAACAACAAAGTGCGTGTGATCCGTGCCCTTGAGATTTTCGAACGAACAGGCAAAACACGTTCTGAGTTGGCTGTCACCGGTGCATACCACAAGAGCGACTACAAGTTTCAACACTATTGCCTGGCACCGCTACGAGAGAAGCTGTACGAACGCATCAATGGGCGTGTAGATGAGATGATGGCCGAAGGTTGGCTGGATGAGTTGACTTCGCTTATAGACAATGGTCGGGGAGAGGCAATCAGGAAGTCGAACGTCATTGGCTACCGTGAACTGCTTGATCACATCTACGGCAAGTATTCACTTGAAGAAGCAATTGCGTTAATCAAACAAAACACACGCCGCTACGCCAAGCGCCAAATGACCTGGTTCCGTCATCAGGGAGAGTGTGAGTTTTTCGAGAGCAGGGACAAACTCGTGAAGATTCTGGTGGAAGTTCTTTCGTTGTTCCCAAGAACCATGCTCTGATCTGCGTTGACAAAGAAGACATTCAGTCATATATTGCCTCTGTACGACCGTGAGTGTACCAATCAGAGAAAAGGAAATAGTCATGAATAGAGCACTATTCGCTGCATTGTTCTGTACCCTTTGTCTCTCCACTGTCCAAGCCGCCATAATCCATGTGCCGGGCGACTCAGCCACAATTCAGGCTGGAATCAACGGTGCTGTAACTGGTGATACAGTACTCGTATCTCCCGGAACATATTGGGTCAATCTTGACTACGGCGGCAAGTCAATCGTAGTAACCTCCGAGGCAGGTCCGCTGGTGACATGGCTGCGTCCGGACTCTGCCCATCTGCCGGTGGTCTGGTTTCACAATGATGAGCCACGAACAGCGGTATTGTCAGGCTTCAGTATTATGTACGCCGGAGGTGGGGCTTCGGGCGTCAGGATCCGTGATGCCTCGCCAACAGTCACAGAGAACCACTTTCGGTTCCATAGCAGCAACACACCCTGGAACGCGGCCGTGAACGCCCGGGGGACCTGCAGCACTATGGTCAGTCATAATATTTTCTATGACAGCCCGAGTGCCAATCCCGCGGTTCATATTTACACCGGGGATACGATCCAGTTTATTAACAACACTCTATACAATTGCCACGATGGAGTGGAAGGCTCGGTTGCCCCGGCGATTATTAGGAACAACATCATCACCAATGGTGGTGGGCACGGTTTCCAGGGCTATTACACGTTGATCGAAGATTACAATAACTCGTGGGGCAATGGTACCAACTACTACAACTTTACTCCTGATCCCACCGACATTTCAGTCGATCCGTTGTTTATCGATCCGGCTAACGGTTGTTTCTATCTACAGCCTACATCTCCGTGCATAGATGCCGGCAATCCTGCCGCAATGTACAACGACCCCGACGGCACTCGTAATGATATGGGCGCTGCCCATTTCGATCAGAATCCGCCGCGGGCGCTGTTTGTCAATTTGGATTCAGAAGATGTGGCTCACGTTATCAATCACTCACCGGTGTTCCATTGGTTTTTCTATGATCCGGTTGGTTCGCCCACCGGATACGAAATCGAAGTCGGCATGGACAATGACTGGTTGCTGGCGGAGACATGGGCTACGGGTCAGGTATACTCATCGGATACAAGCGCCGCTTACACCGGCTCCGCTCTTGTGGATAGCATGACATATTACTACCGTCTGCGGGTATACAACGGCAGTAGCTGGGGAGGATGGTACGAGTCGGTGTTCAGGATGAACACCCTGCCGACTACGCCTGCACCTGTCTGGCCAACTTCGCCGGACCTGGTGAGCATTCTCGACGTTCATCTGGTGACGACCAACGCCGACCACCCCTGGGACAATCTGACGTATGATTTTGAGATATACGCCGACCCAGGGCTGAGCGTTATTGCGGACTCCACGTATGGCACTGAAGAGCAGGAGAACCAAACGACGTCCCGCCGTTTCGTGGGCCTGGCAGTGGATACCGAGTACTGGTGGCGGTGTCGCGTTTTCAATGGTTATGAGTATTCCGCCTGGTCGACCACGGAGTCATTCAGTACTCGTACGCCGATGGTGATTCACGTTCCGAGCGGTCAGCCAACGATTCAGGCTGCGATTGACTGGGCGCAAAACTATGATACGGTCCTGGTAGCTGATGGAGTGTTTACCGGCCCCGGTAACTATGATATTGATTTCCACGGCAAACCGCTGACGGTGATGTCTGAGAACGGGCCGGAGTCTACGACCATTGACTGCGAAGGGAGCGCAGGCAGCCCAAGGCTGGCCTTCATCCTCCAGTCCGGGGAAGACACGACCTCCATAATCCAGGGTTTTACTATTACGGGTGCCTGGTCTGATGACCCCTATGGCGAGGGCGCCGTCAACGCTGTGGGGGCATCGGTATCTGTGCGGGATTGCATCATCACAAGGGACAGTTGTATGGCCATCAATGCCTACTGGTGGGGAGACGGCAAGGTCATCATATCTGACTGCATCGTGACCCACAATACCGGCTGGACTGCCGTCCATATCTACGGCCTGGAAGCGACCATTACAAACTGCGAAATAGCCCACAACGACCAAATGGGCTTACACGTACACAACACACAGCCCATTGTCCTCGAGGGAACACTGGTGCATCACAACGACGGTTTCGGAGCGTTGCTCATGCAGGCCATGGGTATTTACGGCATTGATGTACACAACTGCACTTTCGCAGCTAATGACCGCGGTTTGGCCATTGACTGGTCATATCCCAAGGAAGGGGAGGACGCAGTCGGGATGTACCAGGATACCTGCTGGATTACCAACGTGCTTAGTGCCTTTAACGAGCAACACGGCATGACGTTTTATGCGCCCGGTGAGTACCAGATCAACTGTAACAATTCATTTGGTAACGGCGGTGAGGATTTCTACGGTATTGATACTGTGTTTGCCGGTGATGATTTTAACAATATTTCGGTCAATCCTCTTTTTTGTGACACCACTGCGCATGACTACCGGCCATCGGAAGGATCGGTCTGTGCTCCGGCCAATAATAGTTGCGGCGTACTAATAGGTGCCCTTGAACCGGGAGACTGCAGTTGTTGTGTAGTCAGGGGTGATGTAGATCACTCCGGAATTATCAACATTGCTGACCTGACATACCTTGTGGCTTATATGTTCACCGGTGGACCACCTCCACCATGCACCGAGGAAGGTAATGTCGACGGTCAGTCCGGCAAAGGACCCATCAATATTGCTGATGTGACCTATCTGGTGTGCTATCTGTTTCTGGGGAGTTGTCCGCCGCCCCCGTGCCCGTAGGGGAGAGACCGAGCCGGCACCCTGGCTATGTGATTCGAACTTGAGCAGGCGAATGACGATCTGGGTGACGAGATTGTTATTGCCAACGCGATAAGCTCTACTCAAATTCAGAGAAGCTTCTGAAATGGATCAATCGTGCCTGTTGCATTTGCTTGTGGGAGGACGGGGAAATGGAGGTGCTCGCATGAAAACTATGTTCAAAGCTGCCTGTCTGCTGTTTGCTGGTGGAATGTTGTTGGTTCCCTTGGCTGACCCCTGCGCCGGGGAAGAAGCTAGCATAGGAGATACCGGCAATGCAGGAGCCTCTCAGCATCTACTTGACGGTTGGGCGCTGGGAGCAGCGTACAGTCTGGTCAGTGGTGAAGGGGAGGAATCAGCAGAGAATGGGCTTAAGGGTCCTTCGTTCCACCTCGTTCGAGCCAACCCAAATGGTATCGGCATAGAGTTCGGGGGAACCTATCTTGTGCCATCAGGGTTCTACTCTTGGACAGGTTTGTCACTTGATATTGCTCTGAATTTCCATTTGAGAAAGGGGTCAAGCACCATAGTTCTTCTGAAACTCGGTACGGTCGGTTTTATCGGTGGCAATTCCGATGGCGGAGGTGGGGGGGACGGTGCCCTTTTCCCTGGACTTGGTATGATGTATCGCTTAACCAACTCTTTGATTCTGAGTGCCGATGTGTCTATGCGTTTTTGGCTCGGGTATGAAGGATGGACCTCCCCGGGTGCTCGTGCGAGTTTGCTGCTAAGGCTATAATGTCAATGCAGAGGGCCAGGGCTGAATGGCCGGGGAATCGGAATCGACCGGAGCGGTTCGGGCTAACATGTCGAGTGCAGTTAGGATGCGTACACTTTTTCCAATAAAACTTGACACTTTCTACTGCTTCGGACAGTATACTCTTTCAGAGCATGGATGCGGCCCTCAGACGCATCAAGCTACTGTTGTTTGGAGTCGATAGTATAAAGAAAACTCGTAGCTTGGGATAAATATGGTTTTAAGTTCAATGTGCACGTACGCTTCCCGGGTAGGCCTTAGCACCCTGGTCATCCTTCTCATAATTGGCATCGTTTCAGGTTGTGGGGGCAAGAGTGGACTCGCCTCGCCCCAGACATATGGCAATCGTACTGAGGAAGTGTCTAAAGGTGAAGACACTGCGTCCACCGAGGGAACCAGCGAAGAACAGTCAGAGGTTATCCCGGCCAAAACCGGGTCGCATGGAACAGCTACCTCGGAAGCGACGGCGGCTGTAAAGACCGATGAGACCAAACCAGAGGGAGCAGATTTATCTGCGGCGACAGTCGATAATCAATCGGAGGGCAAATCCGCATCCAAGCCGCAAGCATCCTGGACGTATTATAGCGGGAAGGTCGACATTGATGATTCGGCATCAGCGGTTGATGACGAAATCTGGCGTCAACTTGATCTGGCTGAGGAATATCATGCTATGGGTGTGATAGCCAATCGCGAGGGAAGCTGGGAGGAAGGTCAGTACTACTTCGAGGAAGCGCTACGAATCCTGGCAGCGCTGGATATTGAGTCTGATTCGCTTGAGACACCGGAAGCGGCCAAGTACACCATCGCCCTGGACGACATAATTGCCGATTATCGGGTGACGCTGAGATCGCTCGGACATCTTGATCGCGATGTATCCTCCTCGGCAGTAATGGAACGATTTGGTGACATGGCTGAGAGGATCGGCGCCGACTCGATGTATGTGTCGGGACGGCAGGAGAAAAAAATTACTTACGATCTTCCGATTGTCATGAACGACCGGGTGAAGAAATCGATCATTTATTATCAGACCGTAGCCCGCGATGCCTTTACCAAATTTCTGGTACGTTCCCATCGGTACAAGAGGATGATGCTGGAGATCATTGATGAGTATGGCCTCCCGCATGACTTGGTTTATCTGTCAATGGTTGAGTCTGGCTATAACCCTCGGGCCTATTCGTGGGCGCGAGCCTCTGGATTGTGGCAGTTCATTTCATCGACTGGCCGCGAGTATAAGTTGAATCGAAGTTGGTGGTGGGATGAGCGCCGTGACCCGGTGAAGTCCACCCACGCGGCCTGCCAGTTCCTCAAGGACTTATACGAGCAGTTCGGTTGCTGGGAACTGGCCATGGCGGCCTATAATGGTGGTCCCGGAAGAGTGCGGGGGACGATTAAAAAGCAGAAGACAATCGATTTCTGGAAGATGCGGCTTCGCCGCCAGACGATGGACTATGTGCCGCTTATTATGGCAGCTACCATTATTGGCAAGGAACCGGCCAAGTATGGCTTTGAAAATATAGAGTTTGAGGATGAAATTGTCTGGGACGAGGTTGAGATTGACAAGTGTCTGGAGCTGTCGGTGGTGGCTAAAACGGTTGGCTGCTCGACTAAGGAACTCCAGGACCTCAATCCCGAGTTGCTTCGGAAGTACACACCTCCGGATCAGAAGAAGTACATACTGAAAGTCCCTCGTGGGGCCAAAGGCAAGTTGCTGGCGGCTTACGAGTCTTTGCCGTCACCCAAGGAAACCAGCTGGGTACGACACGAGATCAGGCGCGGGGAAAGCATAAGCACTATTGCGTCTCGTTATGGTGTCTCGCAGTATGCGATCATGGAGGCCAATAACCTGAGTCGGCGTTCGACGATCTATGCCGGTAAGAAGCTTATCGTGCCGGTGCCACTGGATCGGGAAGCTCGCTCATCGAAGAAAAATCGGAACTACGAGGCAAAAGGTTCTATCTATGCCGTACGGTCCGGCGATACCATGTGGGATATCGCTAGAGCTTTTGGCACAACTGTCAATGCTCTGCGACAAATTAACTACATCGAACGCGGATCTCGTATTTATGTGGGACAGAAGCTGAAAATTCCTTCGGAGGCGAAGTATCTTGCCTCCAGATCAACGAGTTCATCTGGGGCGATAAGTACCTCTAGCGGATCCTCCAATAAGATATCTGCCAGCAGCAAAACGTCGGCTGGAACTCACAAAGTCCGCCGCGGCGACACACTGTGGGATATTGCTCGCAAGTATGGCCTCACAACTTCGCAGATTCGGCGCCTAAACGGTCTCGGTCGCTCAAGCCGTATTTACCCCGGACAGGAACTGATTGTATCGGGGGGAAGTAGCAGTGGATCAAAGTATATCGTTCATAAGGTTCGGCGGGGTGAGACTCTGGATCGGATCGCCCGCAAGTATAGCACTTCTATAAAGCGCATTGTTCAGGCCAACAACCTTCGAAATCCGAACAAGCTCCGGGTTGGCGATAAGCTGAAAATATATCGAAACTAAAGGTCTACCAGTGGCACGAAAACGAGATGTAATTATTGCGGTGGTGATCGGGGTGTTCTTCATGCTGGCCCTGGCCTTTTTTGGTATGATGTTTGTCGGCATAATGGCTGATGGCGGCGGTATGGAATTCGGTGGCTTTGGGGGGAGTGTTGGTGTTGTAGAAATGTGGGGTATGATAGATGAGGAGAGCGGCCGCCCCGTAATTCGCCAACTTGACAAATGGACGGAGAACAAGTCAATCAAAGCGATTGTGATTCATATTAATTCCGGTGGCGGGGGAGTGGCAATCTCCCAGGAAATTTATGATGCAGTTCTAAGAGCAAGAGAAGAGAAACCGGTTGTGGCCGCAATGGCCTCGGTGGCGGCTTCGGGAGGATATTATATTTCGTGTGCTGCCGACCGGATAATTGCCAATCCCGGAACTCTGACGGGTTCAATTGGGGTTGTTTTCGAGTTTCATACAGCCGAAGGACTTCTGGAGAAAATCGGAATCGGCACCGAAACTGTCCAGTCGGGTGAACTCAAGAGCGTAGGCAGCTACTCGCGAGATATGACCAAGAAGGAAGGATTGATGTTGCGCTCAGTAGTGATGGATACCTACGAGCAGTTCGTAGCCATCGTGGCCACTGGAAGAGGCAAGGAAGTTGATGAGATATATCCTCTGGCTGACGGGTCGATCTTTACTGGCATGCAGGCCTTGAACTTAGGGCTGGTTGACACGCTTGGCGGGTTGAAGGAAGCGGTCGATCTGGCGGCGGATTTGGCTGATCTTGAAGGGGAACCGAGGATTGTCCGGCCCCGACCAAAGAGCTCCAGCGGGCTGTTTGACTTGCTAAACGGCATTCTGGGGCGCGTGGGTTCGTCACTACGAAGCGAATCTTATGGCCCACAGTTGATGTACTTGTATCACTAAGAGATTGTGGAAGATGCCAAAAAACAGTTGACTTTCACTTTTTCCTTTCCTTTTCTTTATTTTGATGTATCTTAACAGCCCCCAAGGGCTTAACTCGCCCGGATGGGAATTCTCGTTTCGACGGGTTAATGGCATGGAAGGCTGATGACGATTGTGAATGAAAGAGAGAACGGATATAACCTGAGAGGGAGGATGTCGTGACAAAGGCTGATTTGGTCGAAAGAGTTGCCGAAAAAACTGGACTCACCAGAACCGACGTGGCCGTGGTTGTCGACTCGTTTCTCGACACTGTGAAGAAGTCGCTGGAGAGTGGCCACAACATCGAGATTCGTGGATTCGGGACATTCAAAGTCAAGCTGCGGAAAGCACGTAAGGCTCGCAACCCACGTACTGGCGAAGTTGTGCCGGTTCCCGACCGTAAGGTTCCGGTCTTCAAGCCGTCCAATGAATTTAAGAACATGATTACGAAATTGGCCATATGAGGCCCTAACATCCCAATGCTACGGAGGTTTGATGCCCAGCGGTAAGAAACGCAAACGTTTGAAGATCAAGACGCACAAGCGGAAAAAGCGCAGACGCGCCAACCGCCACAAGAAGAAAAAGGTATAGTAACACGGACCTGGGATGCGGGTATCTTCTTGCGAATGCCGCCCGGGGCCTTCTACATAGCCTCCGTATTGTAAATGTACTCGTCAACGCCGACTGTGTGGGCGTGGATGAATTGACTTATAGACAAACGGCATAGATTTTCCATATTGGCCCGCCACACGTGGCGGGCCTTTTGTTGTTGTCTAATCGTGTTTGAATCCCCAAGATTATGTTGCTGAGAATGATATAGGAAGTATGAGGAACATAGTGAATACAAGTAATATCGTACCCAGGAATGCCCTCCTTGTCGTTTTGTGGAGTTTCGGGCTATATATACTGATGAATATGTACCAGTATGTGGGGGCTATCGTCGTAGCCAGGACGAGTGGCGTAAGTTTTGGGGCAATCATGAGTGGGGAGTTCACGAGCTATCAGACCGATCTGGTCATTGCTCTGGCTGCTGTCGTCATAGGAATTCCACTTGTATTCCTAGTCACTAAATTCTTGTGGCGAAGAAGCTTTGAGTGGATGCGTCTGCGATTCGACTTCAAGTATCTCCTCTATGGTTTGAGCCTGGGGTTGCTTCTACCGTTTGCCGTTATCCTGGTTCTTAAGCTATTGGGTTGTGCGGAGCTTGGCTGGTCGCCCAACCCGCTGCAATCCAAAGAAGCGATAGCGGTCTTCATAGGCTACGCGTGTATGGCGATGTTTACTGGAATCGCAGAAGAAGTTGTTTTCCGGGGTATGGCGGTTCGAGAAATCGCAATACGATATGGCTGGATTGTTGCGGCAATCATCGGTGGAGTCTATTTTGGAGCGGCGCACGTTATCGGTAAGCTGGGCAGCATCACAATCGGGGACGCCTTATGGATAATCGTGGCGGGTGTCGCAGTCAGTTTCCTTTTTGTTGCTCTGTATATCAGGAGCCAGTCTCTGTGGTTACCAGTCGGGTTTCATGTGGCGTGGAACTTCTGTTTGAAAGGGATAATGGGAATCACTATGAGTGGTAAGGAGGCGGAAGCCGGTTTGTTCGAAGTTGAGCTTACAGGAAACGAATTTGTCACTGGAGGTAGTTTTGGGATGGAAGCCTCAGTTGTATCTGTAGTGACTTACTTGCTGATGGCCATTCTGGTCATCAGGCTACCGTGGAGAGGTCGTGTCGCGATTCTCGACACAAAGTAATGGTGGAACTGGAAGGACAAGAACGACTCAACAAGCGAATCACAATAACAATGTGAGCGAAAACAAATGAAGGATATACTGAGTAAATTGCGCGGTGGCGATCTACGATCAATCGGGCAAGTCCACCTCTCTTGTCTGCCGGCAACGCATTTGTAAGCACCATAGTCCACCTTCTACGTGGACAGAGGCATTGCTCTCGGATATCCCCCAAATGACAACTCGTGCCTTGCCAAAATGCCAATTTCTGCTTATTATATAGCATTGGAACGCGACGAGGTGACTTTCGAAATGGCGTAGAAGCGAAAGTCGAGTATGCATGCATAGGCGATAATCCGAGCCTACCGCATTCCTCAGATTAGAACATTCATATTTGGTATGGTTTTTGTTGGTCGCAGGATCAAAGACTGGCAAGCAGAGCGGTTATGATAACAATAATACGATATCCAGGATAAAATTAACGGAGGAACAACATGAACAGATTCCTAATAACAATCATCCTGATGCTCGGCTTTCTGGTCAAAGCATCACTCACCGTGGCCGATGTGCCGCAGATGATCAACTATCAGGGTTACCTGACTAATGACACCGGAACACCAGTAGCGGACGACACTTATTTTATTAAATTCAAAATCTATGGGAGTGATTCAAGCGATGATTCGCTTTGGTGGAGCGGTATTCAAGCTGTTCCGGTAGCAGGAGGACTGTTTACTCATCAGCTTGGTTCAGCGGCACACCTGCCGGATGATCTTTTCAAAACTGATACCATCCGCTACCTTGGCATCACTGTTGGCGCTGACCCGGAAATCAGTCCGCGCGTTCATTTGATAACCGTTCCTTATGCCTATAAGGCTTTACGATCCGACTCGGCCGATTATGCGGATAATTCTGGAAATCTCAACAGCCAGGCAGCATCATATTATTTGGAATGGAGTAATCTAACCGGGATTCCGGCTGATATTGCTGACGGTGACGATGTTGACACCGATTGGAACAATTTGACCAACGTACCGCCCGGGTTTGCCGACGGAACCGATGATGTTAACTCCGATTGGAACGATTTGACCAACGTTCCAGCTGGGTTTGCCGACGGCACCGATGATGTTGATACTGATTGGAACAATTTGACCAACGTACCGCCCGGGTTTGCCGATGGCACTGATGATGTTGATACCGATTGGAACAATCTGACCAACGTACCGCCCGGGTTTGCCGACGGCACCGATGATGTTGATACTGATTGGAACAATCTGACCAACGTTCCGCCCGGGTTTGCCGATGGTGTTGATGACAACTCTGGTGGCGATATTACCGCCGTTACTGCCGGTTCGGGCCTGTCGGGCGGCGGAACATCCGGTGATGTATCCTTGTATGTTGGCACTGACGATATTACCGCGACTCATATTGCTGCCGATGCGGTTGGCTCAAGTGAAATTGATGACAACAGTATCACTCAAGCTGATATTGCAACTGATGGTGTCGGCGTTGCCGAAATCGCCACCAACGCCGTTGGTAGCGTGGAGATTATAGATAATTCAATCGCTGCTAAAGACATTGCTGCCAATGCGGTTGGCCCAAGTGAAATTGCCATCAACGCCGTCGGTAGCGGGGAGATTATTGACAATTCAATCACTGCCAATGACATTGCGACCGATGGTGTTGGTGGCGCAGAAATTGCCGCCGGTGCCGTTGGTACGAGCGAAATTGCTAACAACAGTATCACTCAAGCTGATATTGACGCCGATGCTGTCGGTTCCAGTGAAATAGCAATAAGCGCCGTTTACTCCGCTGAAATTGCTAACAACTCCATACTAGATGAAGATATCAATAGCTCCGCCAATATTGGAATCGCCAAAATAAGCGGCACGGCGGTCAATCTTTCTTCCACGCAAACGATCACCGGTACTAAAACATTCGACGGTACAGCCGTTTTCGGCGACAGCTCAATGAGAGTCACCAGCTACGGTATTAGAATGGGTGATAACGGCTTCCCGTCAGCGTCATACTTGTTATCCTTGGAAAGGGAATACAACACAATCAGCACCAGATATGTCTTCGATTTATATTCGAAAAACGTTGCGACCTCCGGGACAATATATGGTATATTTTCCAGTGTAGACAACGCCAACGCAAGTTCCGGCGATAGATATGCGGGGAGATTCTTTGCCGGTGGCGTCAGCAATACGGCAGGCAATTCATATGGCATAAAAACAAATGCATACGGAGGAGTTACTGCCTATGGTATTTTCGGGTCCGCATCCTATGCTTCCGCTAATAATTATGGAGGTTATTTTACTCCGGGGCATGTAAAGAGTCCGGGAAGTTACGCCGGGTATTTTGACGGCGATGTGGAAGTGACCGGATTTTCATCGGCCGCCAGCAGTGGTTTTAAAATCGATCACCCGCTTGATCCGAAAAACCAGTATCTGATTCACAGTGATGTTGTATCACCGGAGATGATGAATATCTATAATGGTAACGTTACAACTGATGGGAGTGGTGAAGCAACGGTAACTCTTCCCGATTATTTTGAGGCCTTGAACGATAACTATCGTTACCAATTAACTGTTATCGGTACCTTTGCACAGGCAATTGTCGCCGAGAAAATCAACGGCAACAAATTTGTTATTAAGACCGATAAGTCGTTTATCGAGGTCTCCTGGCAGGTTACCGGTATTCGTAAAGATGCCTTTGCCAAATCCAACCGGATGCTGAACGAAATCAGCAAGCCGGATAAAGAAATAGGATTGTATCTGCACCCAACTGCGTTCGATTTGGATGAGAGCATGCAAATCCATTATGAGCAGAACAAAGAAATCCTTGAAAGTTACGAAGATAGAGAGGATAGATAATGAAACGTATAGCCAATAAACACACTATCCTCCTCGGGCTTCTCTTACTATTCGGCGTGGCGCTGTCCGACACGATGACTGGTGAAGAAATAAACTGGCAGGTAATCTCGTCTGGCGGTGCCAAAGGCACTTCGACAAGCTATGTGCTCAACGGCACGGTAGGACAGACTGCGGTAGGGGGAGGCATTTCTACCAGTTATGGCGTCAGTCACGGCTTCTGGCAGGATTTCGGCAGTGGGAGTACGACCTGTTGCGTTCCGCCAACGCGCGGCAATGTCGACTACGTAATGCCCGATGAAATCAACATCGCTGATCTGACTTACCTTGTGTCCTATCTGTTCACTGGAGGGCCGGATCCTCTGTGCATGGAAGAAGCTGACATAAACGGCGATGGCGAGATCAATATAGCTGACCTGACCTATCTCGTTTCGTACCTGTTCACAGGTGGTCCAGAACCGGCGGCATGTCCTTAGGAACACCTACAAACGCTTTGATAAATTGGCAACGGCCATCCCTTTCAAGAGGGGTGGCCGTTTTCTTTGTTTGGGTCGCGTGGGCTGGAACCCTTCTTAGTGGTTCCGGTAACTAGGGTTGGCAGAACCACCAAGGGGGTACTGCCCTACAACAACCGTCTCATCCTGAACCACTTTCAGCGCTCATGAAAGGGGCTCCGTCCCCCTGTTTAGTTTTTGCACACTCCTGCCGACATAATCAGTGAGCAACAGGATGTGTCGAGCGACGCACAAATAGGAGAAATCAGGTGACTGATAGCGTCAAGTTAAGAGTAAGAACGGTAGCCGCGATCTCACTGGCGGCGTTTTCATTGTTTCTGTGTGAAACATCTCAAGCCGACCGAACCGACTTCATAGTCAATACCGATGGCGGTGCTGTGGAACAAAATGATCCTCGCATTGCGGTTGCACCCGATGGCAGCTTTGCTATTGTTTGGACCGACAAACGAGAGGGTGCCAACGATGTGTACCTTCAACGGTTCGACACGGCGGGCTTTCCGATCAATGACAATATCAAGATCAATGATGATCTTCCTCCTGAGTGGCAGGCGCAGCCGTCCCTGGCAGTCGATTTGTCGAGCCAGTATGGGGCAGTGTGGCAGGATTTCCGGACGGATGGATACCCCAGTAATCCGGACATTTTCTATGTGCCGCTTGATACCAGTGTCACACCGGTAGGTGGTAATACCAATGTCACGCCGGGTTATCAGGCATGGAGTCGGGAGAATCCCGACATTTCGCTCTCGGCCTGGGGTGCCGGAGTAGTGGTCTGGGCCGATCGGCAAAGTGGTAACTGGGATATCTTTGGTCAGCTTATTGGATCGGATGGATCGTTGCTTGGCAGTAGTTTTGTGGTCAATGATGATGGCGGCACAGCACAGCAGCATTCGCCGCGCGTCTCGACTGCGGCGGCAGGATGGTTTGTAGTAACGTGGTATGATGATCGATTGGGCAATGATGATATCTTTGTGCAGCGCTTCGACGCTGGTGGCAACGCGCTGGGTGTGAATGTAAGAGTCAACTCCGATAGCGGCACCAAGCGACAGACATTTCCCGATGTAGCTACCGACGGCGAGGGAAACTTCACCGTTGTCTGGCTGGACTATCGCAACGGTGCGTATCCCAGCAATCCGGACATCTACGGGGCCAAGTTTGACACCAACATGACATCTGCAACCGGAAACATGCGGCTTAATACGGATACCACGACTCGGGCTCAGAAATATCCCGCCATCGGTGCCGACCGAATGGGTAATGTGGGGATTGTCTGGTCCGATTCGACATCGCCGACATGGCGAATAATGGGGCAGATGATTGACGTCGATGGACTCGTACGGGAGGTCGACTTTGTCGCGGATACTTCGGGTGATAGTACCAAGATGAAACCGGATATTGCTCTTGACGGAACGCATCGATATGTCACCTGGGTTGATCGTCGCAACGGCAATTATGACATTTTCGCATCCATTGCGCGATACAACGATCCCGAACTGGTAGTGTCGCCAACTTCACTTGATTTTGAGATGGAGCATGGCGGCGGTGTGCCACCGGTTCAGTACGTATCGGTTGAACATGCCGGCTATAATCGGCTGGGCTTCAAGGCATTTTCTTATAACAACTGGATTAGCATCACACCGCCGGCGGGTGAAACTCCGGACTCTGTGGGAGTGACGATGGCTTCCGACACACTGATATCCGGAACCTATATCGGAACCATAATGTTTATTGATACGATCAACCACGACTCGAGCGCCCTGGTTGCCGTGCGTCTGGAAGTTGAATCGGCGGTTCTTGAACTGTCGGCGGCGAGCGTATCTGTGACCACGCTGGAGGGTATGGATACGACCGTAACCTGCTCGGTTGAAATCACTAATGTTGGTGTGGGGATTCTTGACTGGAATGCGTCTGAGAGTGTTTCATGGGTGGAATTGACAGAATCATCGGGAACAGCACCATCTACGCTGGAGGTCCAGGTCAATTCAATTGGTATGTCGGCCGGGAACTACGCGGCTGCTGTTACAATTGAGTCCTATGGAGCGGACAATTCGCCGGCCACTCTCTACGTATTATTGAGCGTTCGCAATGATATTCCGCTTATCCATGTTGAGCCACAGACAATGAGTCTGTCCAGCCACGAGCCTGGTGTGCTTGATACTTTTGTGGTTCTTGAGAACCACGGTGGTGGTGTTGCTGACTGGGAAGCATTCCCACAACATGATTGGTTGGTACTGGACCACTATCAGGGCGCGAATGACGATGTTGTCGTGCTGTCAATTGATCCCTCCGGACTGGTGCCGGGGACATGGGATACATATGTCGACTTCGTTGATGGTTCTGCGTTTAATGGGTCGACTCGTCTTGACCTTGAGCTTGAGTATATTGAAGACTTCGTAGATACGGTCGGTACATCGCCGACCAACGTAGCTCCTTATGCTGAGGGAACGACCGCGATTACTATAGTGGCGACATCGAATGTTGCTGAATTGTTCGTACCCTATCATTACGACCCGACGGCGATCGTAGTTGATTCTTTTGTTTTCGGCTCTGGCCTACCGTTGCATATGGATAAAATATACCAGGATGATGTTGCCCAGGCAGCATTCTCGATACGCCTTACCAGTATGATCCCCGATATGTCCTTGGGATTGGGTGACTACTTACTCGGCAATGTCTATTTTACGGCCGTGACGGATGGTGTAACAACCTCTCTGGACACTCTCAACAATGATAGCCTGTATCCAAGGATAGAAACCGTGTCGGGTACAATGCGAACACCCGTGACAATCAGCGGTGATATCCAGATCGAAGAGCTGATAGAACCTGATTATGCGGATACGGTTCGTATTGCACCTGCAAACCTGTTGCCATTTGAACACGGTTCAGCCCAGATGTCCCTGTCGGTGACATCTGACTTGTACGAGTTATTTGTTCCCTATAGCTATAACCCGAATGCCATTGTTGTGGATTCCTTTGTTTTTAGTTCGAGCCTACCGGTGTTCATGGACAACTCACATCAAATTGATACTGAAACGGCGATGCTCTCAATTGAAATCGCCAGCATGATCCCCGGATTCTTTGTGGGACCTGGCCAGTATGTGGTTGGAGAGGTGTACTTCACGGCCGTAGATAATGGTCTGACTACCAGTTTGAACACGGTCAACAACAGCCTTTTGTATCCATACACGATATCGGTCTACGGTACCGAACTGACACCGACAACTATCAATGGCACGATCCAGATTGAGAAGTTGATTGAACCGGATTTCGTGGATACCGTACGAATCGAGCCGACCAATGTGGTGCCCGATGAGCAAGGTGTAGCTCTGATGACACTGTCGGTTATATCACAGATATCTGAGCTGTTTCTGCCATATCACTATACCCAGACAGAGATGGTTGTTGATTCCTTCGTGTTTGGCTCCAGCTTGCCTGCCTTCATGGACCAGACATACAGTATCAACGAGGGAGAGCAGCTATTCTCTCTTAGCTTCAGTAGCACCGATTCCGAGGAGTATTTAGCATCGGGTAATTATATTCTCGGCGAAGTACACTTCACAGCTGTCGGCGACGGCATTACAACTGGTTTGGATAAGTATGATAACGGTAGTGTATACCCCTACATAATGACTTTCTTAGGCTCCGAGCTAACGCCGATAACGATCAACGGCGAGATTGAGATCAGTAGCTCAACGCCTGTCTACGGGACAGTGCCTGATCAACTCCCGCAGGAAGTCAGCCTTGGTCAGAACTACCCCAATCCGTTTAATGCTGGTACTGTCATCGACTACGAACTGCCACGAAGGGGACTGGTACGGCTTGAGGTCTACAACATCCTGGGTCGCCTGGTTGATGTTCTGGTCAATGATGTCCACTCGGCCGGCTGCCATTCAGTTTCATGGGATGCTCAGATTGATGGTGGTCATGAGGCTCCTTCAGGCATCTATTTCTACCGCCTTGTAGGCGAGAATTTCACAGCCGTAGGCAAGATGGCCTTGGTACGATAGAGAGATACCCGGTTCAAATCGCATTTTACTGCGATGAATAGTCGACAAAAAATGCCTCCCCGGTGAACCCTTCCGGCCAGGTTATCGTACACCATGATAGATGAGAAGAACGATAACGGCTTATGGAGGAAAATAACCATGTCTAGGATGACTCTTCTTCTGACGATTGTTGCCCTGTTGCTGGTCGGCAGCGTGATTGCCGCGGAAAGCAACGGTCGCATCTACGGCAAGATTACAACTACGGATGGGGATGTTTTTGAGGGTTTGATTCGCTGGGATAAGAACGAGGCCAACTGGGTGGATGTGCTCAACGGCAACAAGGACCAGCCCAAATCCAAGTCAAGAAGGTCCAAACGCAGCCGTCGTGATCGAGAGACATCGATTGAGATTTTCGGAATCAAGATAGGCGAGGGGTCCAACTCGTGGAATTGGTCATCGAGCGCCCAGTCGGGGATCCGCTTTGGTCACATCAGGACTATGGAAGTTGTGGACGATGACGCCGTATTGCTGATACTGAAATCAGGGGACGAAGTTGAACTCAATAACGGCTCAACCGACATCGGCTCCAGCATCAGAGAGATCATAATCGAGGACGACCATGAGGGAGAGATCGAACTGGTCTGGGACGATATTGAGAAGATTGACTTTAGTACGGCAGGATCGAACCTTGAATCGAATTTTGGCAAACGCTTGTATGGTAAGCTGACCACCCGTCGCGGCGATGAGTACACCGGCTATGTTTGCTGGGATGTGGATGAGCTTTTCACGACAGATATTCTGGACGGTGAAGATCGTCGACGCGACCGCAAAATAAAGTTTGGCAAGATCAGTTCGATTGAGCGTTATTCTTCCAGTGGGGCGACGATTACCTTGACCAACGGAGATGAAATGGTTTTGCGGGGGTCCAACGATGTGGACGATGACAACCGCGGAATTACAATCTCTGACCCGGGTTTCGGACAGGTCGTGGTGGAGTGGGATGAATTCGACCGCATTGATTTCTCCGAGGCTCCACGTCAGGTTGGCTACGATGAATTTGATGGCGGTCACAGGATTCGTGGTACTGTGCATACCGAGGACGGTGAAAGTTTCACCGGCGATATTCGCTGGGATGACGACGAGGAGTATACCTGGGAGATTCTTGATGGCGAATATCGCGACGTTGAGTTTGACGTCGAGTTCGGCCTGATTGCCAAGATAGAGAAGCGATCCTACCGTTCGTCGATAGTAACGATGAAGGATGGCCGGACGTTCCGCCTTCGTGGCTCAAACGATGTGGATGGTGACAATCGAGGTGTTTTTATCGATACTGACGACGACGAAGTTGAGATCGATTGGGAAGATTTCTCACACGTCGAGTTTGATAACTGAGATATTCGGACGCGGTAGGGCGTAGGGGGGTGCTACCGTACTTTTAGAACGTAGAAGAGATTGCCCGTTTCACTGGTGATATTAGTTTCCGGTGGGACGGGTTTTCCGCCTTCGTCATAGATCGCCTCAAGAACAAATCTGCCGGATTCTTTAACCAGCCGTTTGAAATCGTCGTAGGACCACAAACGCAGAATATGTTCGTCACGGAAGGACACCTCAGTGCTATTGTCAACAACCTCCATCTGGAAGTACTGATAGCTCAGCTTCTTCTCCGTATCCGATTTGGTAACGCCCCAGGTTGCAGTACCTTTCACATTATTGCCTTTAATAGGCCAGCTGCCGGAACCTGGTTCATCGTCGCCACAACCAAGACAAACCAGATACACACCTCCGCTATTGAGAGCATCGGCAGTGTTCCTCAGGTGACTCAGTATGTCCTCGTCGGAATGCAGATAGCCAATGCTGTTTATCAGGTTGATAGCGGCATCGAATTTGTCATCGAATGTAATACTGGCCATGTCACCCTGGACGACAATCACAGACTCTTCGAGTTCTGCTTTCCTTGTTCTCTCGATAGAGTACTCAACCATTTCAGTGCTCAGGTCGTAGCCAGTGACGTGATAGCCTAATGGCGGTAGAGCCACCAACATCCGTCCCGTACCGCAGGCAACCTCCATCACTCGCTTGACTGGAAATGATACGTGACGGGAAAAGCAGTCTTTGATTGTCCTTTTCTCGTATTTGTAAGCCTCTTGAAAGGCAAGATGGTAGTATCGTGGCTTCGAGTACAGGTCGTCGTTCAAGGTTTAACCTCTCAAGAAAACAGTCGTTCCTATGCTGACTGCTCAATAATCCGTTTCGTGTCGCGAGCGATAACCAATTCTTCATTGGTGGGTATTACCAGTGTCTTGACCCGGGAATCATCGGAAGAAATATCATGCTCATTACCATCGACGGCATTGTTCTTGTTGGCGTCAATTGTCATGCCAAGGTAGTCGAATCCGGTGCAGACAGCACGACGCACACGCATGGAGTTTTCGCCGATCCCCCCTGTGAAGACCACCGCGTCCAGACCTCCCAGAGCCGCGGTGTAGGCACCGATGTACTTTCGGATACGATAGCAGTAGGCCTCAAAAGCCAGTTGAGCGTTGCTGTGCCCGCTTATGGCGGCTGAGGTTATTTCCTGCATGTCTGCTGAGACGCCGGAAATCCCGAGCAATCCTGAATGCTTATTGAGCAAGGTGTTGGCTTCGTGCAGAGTCAGTTCTTCCCGCGCCATGATGTGCAGGATAATCGCCGGATCCATATCCCCGGTACGGGTGCCCATCAAGAGTCCTTCCAGTGGAGTGAACCCCATTGAAGTGTCGATCGAAACGCCACCATCGAGAGCCGCGATTGAGGCTCCATTGCCCAGATGGCAGGTGATCATCTTTATTTCTTCTATGGGGCGGCCTATCATGTCGACTGCCTGGAGGGAAACATAGCGATGCGACATACCGTGGAAGCCATAACGGCGAATACCGTAACGCTTGTACATGACGTATGGGAGGCCGTATATATAGGCGTAGTCGGGCATCTTGCTGTGCATAGAAGTGTCGAACACGGCTACTTGCGGGACACCCTCCAGAGTCTTCCGGCAGGCATTGATACCACGAATATTGTGCGGGTTGTGCAGGGGAGCGAGTTCGATCAGGTCGCGCAATTCTCTCATCAATTCGGGAGTGATCAGCACTGAATCACTGAACTTTTCACCGCCATGAACCACCCGATGACCGATGGCGTGGATCTCCGAGCGGTCCTTGATCACTCCGTGCTTTTCCGATAGCAGGATGTTGATCACGTGTTCGACCGCCTGGATATGGTCAAGAATCTGGGCCGAGATCACGGTCTGTTCGCGGTCGTGAGGTTTGTGGGTCAACAGTGAGGCAGACATGCCTATCCGTGCTACGGTACCCTTGGCCAGGGCAACTTCTGTCTCAGTGTCGATGAATTGATATTTCACCGATGACGAGCCGCAATTGATTACTAGAATATTCATGATCTATGCCTTGACCTGCGCCGAAATTACCTCGTGGTTATGGCGAATCTTATTGCCGTCTTTGTCATATTTGAAGAAGCCACTGCCGGTCTTAACACCGAGATGTCCTGCCCTGACCATTTTGCGCAGTAGCGGACAGGGGTTGTACTTGTGGTCAGAGAGTTCATCAATCAGGTTCTGCATCCACGACATGACCACATCCAGACCGGTCTGGTCGGCCATCGTAAGAGGTCCGACATTGAAACCAAAGCCCAGTTTCATGGCACGATCAATGTCTTCAGCCGTGGCAACTCCTTCCATAAGGACATGCATCGCCTCGTTTAACATTGGTACAATGATCCGGGTGGTGACATAACCGGGATACTCGTTTACTGAGATATACCCCTTGCCAAGAATTGATGCGAACTCGACTGCCTTCTGAAAAGTCTCTTCATCGGTCTTGAGTCCTCGGACGATCTCTACCAGTGGAACTTTTGTAACCGGGTTGAGAAAGTGCATCCCGATTATTTTTTCCGGGCGTTGAGTGGCCTCAGCGATCTCCGAAACTGAGATAGTGCCTGTGTTAGTGATTATCAGGCAGTCGTCCGGGCAGATGGTGTCGAGTTTCTGAAACAGATCGCGTTTCAAATTGAGCTTCTCGGGTATAGCCTCAATAACGATCTCTGCTTCATCGGCCAGCGACAAATCCGACGACGGAAAGATGCGCGCCAGGATGGCTTTCTTATCCGATTCGGTCAGACCCCATTTTTCGATCTCGCGGTTCATGCTTTCTGAGATACCCTTGATACCTCGTTCGGCGAGGCGAGTGGTCAGGTCCATGAGAGTGACATCGGTACCCTCAGTCGCAATTGCTTCGGCCAAGCCTTGACCCATTCGTCCGGCACCGATAATCATTATTTTTGTCGACGGCATAGCCAGTGTTCCTTTCTGCAAGCCGTGTCTGTACAATTCGTACCAGTCTTGTCCGCCTTATCGTATTGCTCGGTGGACAAATCACCGGCAAATATAATTGTACTTTTGTGATCGGCAATAGCTATTTATATATAGAATCGACAGATATTGAGAAATCTGGTGCCGATAATGACTCTGAGGGTACAAAGAATGGACCTGCTGGTAGTAGTTCAGAAATAATAATAGAGGAGTTGATATGTCCCGATTTATTCTGGCCGGAATGTTGGTGTTAATACTATTGCTTACTGTTGCGCCTCAGACTGAAGGCGGAATTGCCAAGTCACCTCGTAAGTACAATATGCTAAATTTCTATGGCGGATATGCCGAACCCCACGGCGAGTATGACTGGGTTGGACTTATTGACGTAGGGATTCAAAACAGCCAGGGAGAGATTTTGGATAATGTTGATGCCGAATCTGTGTTTGATCCCACCTGGTATGTCGGGTTTGATTACGGTACGTTGTACAACCGGCACATGCTGATTATGATTGGATTTCGATTTACCGAGCATAACGCGCAAGATTGGATCCGAGAGCAAGTTGCCAGATTCACCTACCGGCAGTATGATATTGAATTCAATGCTAACTACATGTTGTTTGATCTCAGCCGGAAGATCGCATCTCCGTATGTGGGGGCCGGAGTTCAGGCCGGGTTTACGTCGTATGCTGAAGAGGGGTATGATGATGATTCGCAGCTCAAGGTAGCGGTCAGCCTCAATTTCGGTGCGGACCTGAAGATATACCAGGCTCCCCAATCGCGTTCGTTTGTG
Source organism: Candidatus Zixiibacteriota bacterium (assembly GCA_019038695.1). NCBI lineage: Bacteria > Pseudomonadati > Candidatus Zixiibacteriota > Candidatus Zixiibacteriota bacterium. The sequence continues at coordinate 18,527 of JAHOYZ010000006.1, read as the reverse complement.
ACGATCTCCTCGATGAACAACTACAATCTGTGGGGCTCCAAGGATCGACCGCAGTACCTGAATTTGGGTGCAGCCCTGCGGTATTATTTCCGGTAGGTTGGACGAATAGAGTGTCAGCACCGGAAACAACGCGAATTCAAGTAATAGGCAAGTTTAAGTGAGACGTATTATCTCTTTGATAGCTACGGTATTAGCAGTATGTCTTGTCGTGTTGGGGCTGGCATGTGGTGATAATCCTCCCAACGGTCCTGACAAAAAGATTCCGGAAATATCGTCATTTATTGCTCAACCACAGGACATTGACCCTGGCAGCCAAACGACCCTGTCATGGAGAACACTCCGAACCGATTCGTTGTGGTTGTTGCCACTTGATACGATACTCTTGCCAGGTGAAAACGATAGTGGTTCGATTGCGGTCAATCTAGAGTACCCGACGACATACTCATTGGTGGCATATAATACTTATGGGGTAGATTCGGCTTCCGTATCCGTGACCATGTTTTCGGCCGCGGCTGAAATTATTGATGTGGCTTTCTTTCCTCTCCGGGTTGTTGCGGATCAGACAAGTACGCTCTCATGGAAGACAATCAGGGCGGATTCACTTGTGATAGACCAGGGAGTAGGGCGTGTCGACGATCCCGATTTGGGGAATGTCATAATCTCTCCTGTGCAGGGAGCCTGGTACCGGGTGATCGCCTACAGCGTCTATGGTAATGACACGGCAATGATCTGGCTTACGCTATCCTCTCGCAGTGCAATTGAGCCCCTTAACGGATTGTATTTCAAGGGGATAATGGAGGACAGCACAACTCACTTGCCAATGCAATTTGCGGTTGTAGACGATAGCGGCCACTACTTGATAAACCAGCAGATCCAGCTATCCCTGGTGGCTGGGGACGGATCCCTTGATCCAAGGAGCATATTAACGGATAGTACAGGTGTGACCGAGTTCACTTATGGATTCACCGGCAATTATAACCGGGCGCTGATCCGTCTAAATATCACCGGAATTCCGTCCGTTTATGCAGATATTCGGACAGACGCTCTCGTTCCCGGAGCGTACGGGCAGACACAGTATATTCTTTTTGACGACACCTACGAACAGGTAGTCGCCTTCAATGGCCAGCCTGCATCGGTCGATACGTATGAGGGTCACAGTATTATGTATGTGAACTACGAGAGTACTCTGGGTGTGGTAGTGATGCTGTACGATCGCGATCAAGACCGGCAGTTATATGATACTTCGAGTGTCTATGGAGTCATTGTAAACACGTCGTATCAAGGGCAGACCAATACCACCCCGCCCATAGGAGTAGGGTCATCATTAGCGGACTTGCGAGCTGTTTGGGGTGATCCCAGTCGTCTTTACTACGAGGAACCTCGCCCGGCTATTGTCATAGGGTATGATTCCATATTTACGACTTTCTATGGCCATTGGGAAATCGGTATGACTGATACGTTAGTCGAGGAAATTCACTTCATCGAACCACTGATAGTGAAATAGCGGATTGTCGAAGGTCATGATGTATCTTGACAGCCGATACGTCCCCGCCTATATTCGCGCCAAACTTAGTACCAAAAGAAGGAATTAGACATGAGACTTCTGACCTTAGTAACGTTCTTGACCTGCCTACTGATTCTGGGTGCGGTGAGCTGCAGCAGTAGTGATGTGGAAGCAGGAGACAAGGAAAGCACCAACAAGGTAGTATTAGAGGAAATTGTAATGGCACCAGAGGAACCAGCCGGAGACAGCCTGGCCGCATTTCGTCATCCAGTGCGCAGTAAGGACAACCAGATTGTAACGATTAGTACCAACTATGGTGATATGACGTTGGAGTTGTGGCATGATGTGGCTCCGAACCACGCCGATTCTTTTGTGGCCCGGACTAATGATGGATTTTACGACAGCCTGATATTCCATCGTGTCGTTACTGACTTCATGATCCAGGGCGGTTGTCCCAAGAAGAACGGTACCGGTAACGCCGGTTATTTCCTGAACTCTGAGTTCTCTGACAATCTACACATGGAAGGATCTCTTTCCATGGCACGATCGCGCAGTCCGCATTCGGCTTCCTGCCAGTTCTTTATCTGTCTCAAGCCGGCTCCGATGCTCGACAAAGAGCCCAATAAGTACACTGTCTTTGGACAATTGCTGAAGGGCTACGATGTCCTCCACAAGATTGGCGAAGTAGAGGTAAAAGCCGCCGTAGGAGGTCGTGAAGTATCCTCACCGGTGAATGAGGTAACCATGGAAAAGGTCTTTCTCTCTGATGCAGAGGGAAAACCTCTCGAGAAGTAACCGACCTCTCAATATGTTGATTCCGGGCGGGATTTTGCAAATCCCGCCCTTTTGCTTGTTGATTCCTTGTTTGGAACAGATATAGATTGTGTCTGTTATGAGATGTAGAATATGAATGCGCGGAAGATAAGTATACTCGGTTCGACTGGCTCTATCGGTCGGTCTACTCTGGATGTGGTCACTGCCCACCCTGGTAAGTTCGACGTTGTAGTGCTGGCAGCATACAGCAACACCGAACTACTGGCCGATCAGTGCCGTCGGTTTCGACCGAGATATGCCTGTTTGGTGGATTCGTCGAAAATCAATGAACTCCGTTCACGGCTCGGTGATCTGAAAGTTGAACTTCTGGCGGGGAAAGAGGAGCTTGTCAAGTTGGCCGGTCTGGACGAAATTGACCTGGTGGTCAATGCGGTGGTAGGGGCAGCCGGATTACTCGCTTCCCTTGAGGCACTCAAAAAGGGTAAGCCACTGGCTTTGGCGAATAAAGAATCACTGGTAGCAGGTGGACCACTTTTCCCGGAGATTATCAAGAAGAGCGGAGGGAAGATTCTCCCGATTGATTCTGAACACTCGGCCTTATGGCAATCATTGACCGCAGGAAAGAAAGATGAGGTTCGACGTCTGATAATTACCGCTTCGGGCGGTCCATTCCGACATTTGGCGGCGGACAAGTTTGACGCGATCACACCTGCCCGGGCGCTGGATCATCCTACCTGGAAGATGGGACCGAAAATCTCGATAGACTCTGCCACGCTGGCCAACAAGGGGCTGGAAGTGATTGAGGCGGTGGCGTTATTTGACATGCCGGTAGAGAAAGTCTCGGTGGTAATTCATCCTGAGTCGATTGTGCACTCGATGGTCGAGTATATAGATTCATCGATCATAGCTCAGCTATCAAGCCCGGATATGCGCTTACCTATCACCTATGCGATGTTTTGGCCCGACCGGATGCCGTCGGAGTTTGGACGACTGGAGATTGAGCAACTCTCAGGGTTAACTTTTGAACCGCCGGACTTGCAGAAATTCGGAGCCTTGCGCCTGGCCTTCGAGGTTGCGAAAAAGGGAGGGACAGCCCCTGCTGTCTTTAACGCTGCCAATGAAGTGGCGGTGGAGTCATTCCTGAGCAATTCTATCAAATTTACTGAGATTACCGATATCATAGACAGGGCGGTTGAAACAATCGACCTGGTATCACGTCCTGAGTTAGAGGACATTCTTGAAGCCGACCGTTGGGCCCGGGAGTTAGCCCATCAAATTGTGGAGAGTTCGACATGTTGACGAACATAGTGTCGTTTGTATTTGTTCTTGGTATCCTGGTGTTCATTCACGAACTTGGCCATTTTCTGGTGGCCAAGAGGGTCGGGATCAAGGTGGAGCGTTTTTCGCTTGGTTTCCCGCCGAATATCTTCTCGAAACTTTGGCGCGGCACAACGTATTGTATTGGCATCATTCCGCTCGGCGGTTATGTCAAGATGGCCGGCGAACAACCCACCGAGGAAGCCACCGGAGCGCCGGACGAGTTCATGTCCAAGTCGGTTGGACAACGAGCGGCGGTTATTTTCGCCGGACCGTTCATGAACTATGTTCTGGCCATTTTGCTGTTGATCGGAATTTTCTACTTTGGTGGTCGTCCCCTTGCCGATCAAACCAGGGTATTGGTGGGTGAAGTTGTTGAGGATAGCCCGGCAGAGAAGGCTGGTCTTAAGGCTGATGATGTTATCATTGCTATCAACGGTGAACCCGTCATTAGATTTGATTCACTGGCACGTCGTATTAATGCTATTGTAGAGAAACCGCTTGATTTGACCTGGGTCCACGGTCAGGATACGATCACGTCCTCTATTGTTACTATGGCGGTTCCGGTACCCAACGCCGAGGGAAGCATGGATACGATTGGTCTCATCGGGTTTAATCAGAAAATCATCGGCTATGAAGAGTATGGTCTGTGGGAGTCGATAACAAAGGGGACCGTAACGGCGCATGTGCTGGTCGGTCAGACCGTTCAGTTTCTGTCCAAACTGGTCTCGGGGCAGGTTTCGCCTAAAGCCATAGGTGGACCGCTGTTTATCGCCCAGCAGTCGGGTCGTGAAGCTAAAAAAGGGGCTTCCAACCTGTTTCTGTTCATGGCCCTGTTGTCGGTTAATCTGGCGATAATAAATGTGCTGCCTATTCCGGTGCTCGATGGCGGTCAACTCATCTTTCTTGCCATAGAAAAATTCAATGGATCGCCATTGTCGATGAAGGTACGCATTATAGCCCAGCAAGTAGGAATTGTTCTCGTACTGAGTTTGATCGTGATGGTTACCTATAACGACATCATTCGCGTTATCCAGGGATTCTAAACACGTAGTCTCGTGCGCGGCAGACGCCCTCGTCTGCCGGGATCATGCTGTCAGTGAGTGAGCATTTCGAACCAATCTTTATATTGACCGGCTCATAGCGCCTGTTTTTCTTATCTCCGTGCGTCACTTTACTATTCGTCAGACAGCCCTGGCCGGATTAGTTGCCGCTATCTATGCGGTCCTCAGTCTGGTCTTTCAGCCTATTTCCTTTGGTGTCTATCAAGTCCGAATAGCTGAGGCACTCACCGTCCTGCCGTTCCTGGCCGGTGCGGCTGTACCGGGACTTTTTATCGGCTGTCTTCTGGCGAACATTCTGGGTGGGATGGGCTGGCTCGACATTGTGATCGGTCCGCTGATAACTTTGGCTGCAGGTATCCTAACCTGGTATTCGCGACGACTGGGGAAGAACGCTCTTGTGGCCGGGGCGGTACCGATTGCTATTGCTCTGATGTGGGTCGGCGCGGTTTATCTTCTGACATCCTTTGATTCCTCAAGCCGTATCATAGCCGGGGTTGCCCTGTCTGTTGTGGGCTTGTTGCCCGTAGTGCTGGTTTCGCTGAGGAAACCGAAGTTAAACGCTGTCATAAAGGAACGTTTTTGGACCTGGTCCACAGTGAGTTTGATTGTTGCAGTTATATCAATACCAATTATGAAGAACACCGATGAGTTCTTTTTCTTCATCTGTGGTAGTTTGCTATTAGTGGCAGCGGTGTTCAGCTCTGTCACTCTCACCTGGCTCTGGCTCAAGGGCGAAAACGCAAGTGTTCTGCTGGCCCCATTGCCGCCGGTAGTGCTCAATGCGTTCGGTGTGTCTGCTTATCTGGCCGGCATAATCGGGGTTGATTATTGGTTCTGCGTTCAGATGATCGGGGTGGGACAATTGATCGCCTGTTACGCACTGGGTCTGCCCATATTGTTGATCCTCAAGAGACGCAACATTTTTGGTTGACAAATTCAGTGGTTGCTCGTAAAATGCACGAAAATTGTAACTCAAACTGGCACATAGCCTGGGAGCAACGATGGAAGCTCTGGGATTAATTGAAACCAAAGGTCTGGTGGCATTGATTGAAGCAGCGGATGCGATGGTCAAAGCGGCCAAGGTGACTCTGGTGGCATATGAAAAAATCGGCGGCGGCATGGTAACAGTTATGGTTCGCGGTGATGTGGCAGCCTGCAAGGCAGCCACCGACGCCGGTGCTGCTGCTGCGCAGAAGGTGGGCGAGTTGGTATCGGTCCATGTGATCCCGCGTCCGCATTCGAATGTACATGACATTTTCCCGACCGGGATACCAAACGAATAATCTGTCGTAAATGACGCGAAGGGAGCCTTAACCGGCTCCCTTTGTTTTTGACATGACTGATACAAAACAAAACCCCTCGGTGGATGAAATCGTTCGGCTGGTTCTGGCTGAAATCAACAACGGTAATAGTACGACCCAATCGGCCGTGTTTTCAGAACCTACCCCCTCGATTTCAGATACAACCACTCCTGCGGTGCCCATGGCGGGGGAAGGGACGTGCTGTTTTTCGAGTCTTGATGACGCTGTCGAAGCGGCCCGGATGGCTCAACGGCGGTACCTTGATGTGTCGATGGAGGTGCGCTATCGTATCGTTGCGAACATTCGCAAACATGCCATAGCCAACGCCGAGCGGCTGGGTCGTATGGCGGTCACTGAGACCGGCCTGGGCAATATGCCCGACAAAATGAATAAGATTCTACTCTGTGCCCGCAAAACACCCGGACCGGAAGATTTGCGACCCGAAGCGTTCACCGGCGACAACGGCCTGACTCTGGTCGAACCTGCCCCCTGGGGTGTGGTGGGGAGTATTACACCTTCCACCAACCCTCCCTCCACAATCCTGAATAACTCAATCTCGATTGTCTCCGGTGGCAACGCGGTGGTGTTTAATCCTCATCCGGCGGCGAAGAATGTCTCTGCCGAAATGGCCAAGCTGGTGCATGATGCGATTGTTGAAGCGGGCGGACCGCCTGACCTTGTGACCTGTATCTCGAACCCGACTATCGAATCAGCGCAGGCATTGATGAAGCATAAAAACATTGATCTCCTGCTCGTTACAGGTGGTGGTGCGGTGGTCAAGACGGCTCTGGCCTGCGGCAAGCGGGCGATTTGTGCCGGACCGGGTAATCCGCCATGTGTCGTTGACGAGACCGCGAACATCCCCCTGGCGGGGAAACATATCGTGGACGGTGCATCGTTTGACAACAACGTACTATGTTCGGACGAAAAAGAAATCTTCGTGGTCGACAAAGTTGCCCACCGACTCAAACGCGAGATGATTGCCAACGGCGCCTACGAACTGGAGGGCGTTGCTATCGACAAACTGACCAAAATACTCGTCGAATCTGATCCTGATGGGGCCGGGTATCGTCATGTTGCGATCAATCGGAATTTTGTCGGCAAGTCTCCTGTTGAGATACTCAAGCAAGTCGACATCACTCCGCCTCCGGGGACTCGGCTGGTGTTCTTTGAAGCGCCTTGGGATCATCCGTTGGTGATGGCGGAGCAACTGATGCCGGTCATTCCGTTTGTGCGGTGCAAAACCGTCGAGGAAGCGATGGAAAAGGCGGTCATTGTCGAGCACCAGTTCAAACACACTTTTGTCATGCACTCTACTTCTATAGTCAATCTTTCCAATATGGCTCAATTATGCAGGGCTAATATATTCGTTAAAAATGGACCCAACATGGCTGGTCTTGGTTATGGTGGGGAAGGATTCTGCACGGTTTCGATTGCCGGCACAACCGGCGAAGGGCTAACCAAAGCTTCGACCTTCACGCGCCCCCGACGCTGCACTCTGGTGGATTATTTTCGCATAATTTAAAGAGGGGGATGTGCAGTTTCATATTGTTCTCGACTTCGTCGAAAACGCATGGGCGCCGGAATCATTGTCTGACTTGTTGATTTGGGACATTGTATTTGTCTTTATTGTACTGTTCATTGTCTTGAAGTACAGAATCATCTCCCGAACCAGCACATCCTACTACCGCTTCGCAGAATTTGCTGCGGCCGGTGTGATTGCACACTGCATACTAGTGGTTAGTGTGATTCCGTACACTCAGCGTTTCGAGGACGATCAAGTAGGCATTTTATTCCCTCGTTTTTCTGGCATCGAGATGGGGGATAATCTCGGCGATATACGATTGAACGAAGCTTTGGGTGATGAGATAGCGGCAAGGCTTCTGGAGCTTGAAGATAAAATGGATCTTGTCAGCATTGCTGACATGGTGCAAGTACGATCAGTGTCTTGGGTCGTGGAATCCGAGGAGCAATCTGATGCTCTCAGAGAGAAATACAAAGCAAAGGCCATACTTTGGGGTTCTGTGCGGAAGCAACAGTCAGACTACATGGTGTCGGCAAACTTCATAGGCGATGTGACAGCGTTTGGTATGGAGCTGTCGTGGTTTCCACCGGATACAGTAAAGTATTATATATGCAGTGGGCCAATATTTGGCGATGAGCCGTACAGACTGTCATTCTCGGATACACTACCAGATCAGATTGCGAGCTTCGCAAGAAAGGTCATCAATAATGTTCTTCCTGACATGGCGATAGCAGTTCAGGCCAAGGATCCGGTGCTAGCCGCTCGTATTATCGAGATGTTACCAAGTCTTGATCCGTGGTATACGAGGTCGGATCAAGCACCATTTCTATTAAGTGCTGCGGCTCAATGGTGGCTCAGCGAAGATAGTGTGGAAAAGGCGATGGAATACTTTAGTCTATCCTACGAGTTCTTCAAGACCCTTCTGGCACGCATAGAATCTGGGGAAACAGAGATCGCCGAGTACGCGACTGTCAACCGATTTGCTGTTTACGCGAAATACATGGAGGGGGCGACCGCCTACCGTTTGAGGGACACGGCTCGAGCGAAGGAATGCAGAATCAAGTCCTATGAGCAAGCGGACCTCGCGATGCTAGTCTCTTTGTTCGGTAAACTTGTTCCACTCTCGGAAGGCAATGACGAGGAGGTTAGACAGTTTTTCGAGCGCGAGTCCAAGAATTGGTCTGAGGAGTTCATGAAGCCAGATGCGTCGAGCACGCCGGGGATCGGCAATGAAGCAGCGGAAGAATAGTGTCGGGTTCCTCCAACACTGGCAACCCTCATTATCCTACGCCGGAAAGTCCACCCTTGTCATTCCCGCGTAGGCGGGAATCCAGGGAAAGACTGGACCCCCGCCTTCGCGGGGGTGACAGAAAGAGAGGGCAGGGGAGACAGAAGAGAGTGTGGGGGAGACAGAAGAGAGTGCCGGGGTGACAGAATAGGAGAGTCGGGCAATAGTGAGGGACTGCGGATGGGTTGGTCACAGTAGCACGAGGGCTACGTCAAACATGCTATGAAACAGTACTTTGTGTATATCATGGCCAGCAAGCGGAATGGAACGCTGTATATCGGCGTCAGCTCCGACCTGATACGGAGAGTTTACGAACACAAGAATAACGTGGCCGATGGGTTTACGCGTAAGCATGGTGTTCACAGACTGGTCTATTACGAGATACACCAAGATGTCCATGAGGCCATCACCAGAGAGAAGCAACTCAAGAAGTGGAACAGGCGGTGGAAGCTAAAACTGATTGAGAAGGAGAATCCAGGTTGGGAGGACCTGATTGACAGCCTGATTTAAGAACTTACCCTTGTCATTCCCGCGAAGGCAGGAATCCAGGAAAGACTGGCCCCCCGCCTTCGCGGGGGTGACAGAGAGAATCGATTTCTCTAAACATTTTGTTGGTTTTGGTAGTATAAGAGGTTAGTGTAGCCATTAAATATAATGGATAATTTGGCAAGAGAACATTCAAGCTGGTGATTGAGAATATGGCACAGGAATCTTATGGGTTGTGGGAGAATTTCAAGCAGATCGTAATCGCGGTTCTGCTGGCGTTTATCATCAAAACCTCCGTCGTCGAGGCATACAAGATTCCGTCGCAGTCGATGGAAGATACCTTACTGGTGGGCGATTTCCTCCTGGCCAATAAGTTCGTATTTGGGGCCGAGATACCGCTCGTGGGATGGAAGTTACCCGCTATTAGTGAACCGCAAAAGGGTGATGTGATCATTTTTATCTATCCGCGTGATGGTGTTACCAAGTATATCAAACGATGTGTCGGCGTTCCTGGCGACACGATTTTGGTCCGGGATAAGATTGTCTACATCAATGGCGAAGAATGGTCAAATCCCGAGTTTTCCAAATATATCGACACTACAGCTGGTGGCAGTCAGGTGATCCAACCGCGCCGACCCGGTGGGACGGACAGCCGTGACAATTTCGGTCCGTACGTTGTGCCGGCTGAGCGGTATTTCATGATGGGCGACAACCGTGATAATTCCCACGATTCCCGCTGGTGGGGTCCCGTTCCCCGTGAGTTGATTCTGGGTGAGGCGATGATTGTGCATTGGTCGTGGAATGACTCTGTGCATCCGTCACCTGAAGTATCAGTGACCGATCCGCTGTCAGTTCCACGGCTTTTCGTGTTCAATGTCGTGCATTTCTTCCAGAAAGTGCGTTGGGAACGGTTGTTTGGGTCTATATCGTAACCGGAACACGACTTACGTACTGTCTAAACAAATGAATCAACTTCCCCTTTATGAGAGTATAATGCTACGAATACAGGCCAAAGTTGTCTGGACCTACTGCCGATTTGGTTCAGTAGGAGCACTTATTGTAGCCAACGAGGAGAATGCCAAATGAGACTGTTGATTGTTGCAATATTCACTATGTGTCTGATTGGACTGGGTGGTGTTGCTCAGGCCGGACCGATGATTGAAATTCCAAACCCTGTTTTTAACTGGGGCAAGGTCTGCCAGAAAGCCACAGTCAGTCATACGTTTTGGATCAAATCAGTCGGTGACGATACACTCAGGATTCTGAAAGTCGTTCCCGGATGTGGCTGTACTAAGGCACCGTTACAGGATTCTGTGCTGGCGCCGGGTGATAGTACGCGCCTTGACATATTTCTGTCTACGAAGAGCTACCGGGGATATCTCACCAAACGGCCGTATCTCGAGACAAACATCTCCGAAGAGAAGATTTACCTGAAGATAATTTCTCACTTGATTACCGATCCGGAATTGGATCTACCACTTTTTATTCAGCCGCAACGAGTAGATGTCTCTCAGTTCACTATTAAGCCGCGCCGGAAGGCGAAGTTTCTGATTGAAAATCGAGGCGACCAGGACTATCAAATTACACCTATTGATTGGGCTGTGGACTACTTCGATGTCGAATTGCCATCGGTGGTCAAGGCCGGTGAGACTGCTGAGGGAAGAATAATCGTACACGAAGACAAGGTCCCCAGTCAGTTTGAACTGTCGTTGACGTTTGCTATTGATGATGATTCAGAGAGTAGGTACACGATTCCGGTAAAACGGGTGTTCCGAATCAAGAAAGGTGCGGCCTCGGAAGGTAAATGAGCATCGGTTTGACGTAGATTTGATACATATCTCATATGAAGCTCCCTGATTATCGGGGAGCTTTCTTGTGACAGGTCTTCACCAACCCAGATTTGACTGGGCAGCTTTTTTCGCCAACGTTTTTGCTTTGATTTGCTCGGCTAATCTATCAGATTAACAATATGTATCGGCTATCCGTTAGTGACTTATCAAAACGATTTGGACCGCGCAAGGTCGTCTCCAATATCAATTTCGAGTTGACTGCGGGTGATTCTCTGGCCGTAACAGGTCCCAACGGTGCGGGTAAGTCCACTCTTCTGATGTGTCTCCTGGGGCAGCATCGCCCAACCAAAGGTAAAGTCGTTTTCTTCGATGATGATCGGCCTATGACCGAGTCAGAGATTCAGTTTTCCTCCGCTCTAGTGGCGCCTTACTTACAGCTGTACGGGGAGTTGACCGGTGAGGAGAATATCAAGTTTTTCGCTGCTATGAGGGGTCTTTCACCGACCGGGAAACAGATCAATGCCATCCTTGACCGGATGGGGTTGGCCGGGCGTGGTCATGATCTTCTGGCGGAATATTCATCCGGGATGGCGCAGCGATTGAAATATGCGGCCGCGTTTCTGGGAGAGCCGACTTTTCTGTTTCTGGATGAACCAACGGCCAATCTTGATGAAGATGGGAAGAAGATCATCCTGAGTTTCATTGAGGAGATAAAGGCACGATGTGCCCTGGTCGTGGCGACCAATGAGCGGGAGGAGTACGCGCTTGGACAAAGCGAATGCCGGCTGGGTGGCTAAGTCACTGGCGATTCTGGCCAAAGACATTCGGCTCGAACTGCGTAGCCGTTACGCAGTTAATTCGATCCTGATGTTTGGCGTCACCACCCTGGCAGTGGTCTCTTTTTCATTGGGACAGAGTAGCCTGCCACCTCATCTGCTCGGGGCATTGTTTTGGATCGTAATGTTTTTCTCGGCTATGTCTGGTCTGGCGCTAAGTTTTGTGCGCGAAGAAGAGGCAGGTACCGCTCTGGCACTACGTCTCACCGCTCCGCCCGAACCGGTCCTGATCGGCAAACTATTGTTTAACTTTCTTCTCTTGTTACTGATGACGGTCGTGATAACTCCCTTGTTCTTTATCTTCACTGATGCTTCTCTGTCCCATTGGGTGGGTTTCCTGGTGGTGTTGTTGCTGGGTGTGGTCGGGCTTTGCGCCGCGACGACGTTGGTGGCTGCAATTATTTCAAGGGCAGCAGTCAAGGGAACCTTGTTTGCGGTTTTGTCGTTTCCGGTGTTAGTACCGCTCCTATTGATTCTGGTCCGGGTTACCCAAAAGTTGTTTGAAGGCGCGACGCTTATGGAGTTATTACCGGAGTTGCAATTCCTGTTTGCCTTTGCAGTTGTGATGGTGGCCGGGTCGGTGATGTTGTTTCGATTTGTGTGGAAAGATTAGCGAGTGACAATAGTTGACCAAATGTGCAAATGATGTTTCCTTAGTATCGGTAAAGATGTCCGAAATGCCTGAGTATAGGTTGCATAATGCCAAGTAGCTGGTGGTGGAAACTGATAGTGTTTGTGATGATGACGGGAGTTATTATCAGCAGTTTCGTGTTGCCTGCTCCTCAGGGCAGTATTGGCGACGCATCGCGTATATTCTATTATCATGTTCCAATGGCCTGGATATGTGTGCTCGCTTTTGCCATGTCGATGGTGTATTCGATCCGGTATCTCCGGACGCGTAGCTTGTATGACGATGACAAGGCGGTCGAAGCTGCACGGCTGGGTTTTGTGTTTTGTCTATTGGCGACAATTACCGGCTCTGTGTTTGCCAGACTGGCCTGGGGATCGTTTTGGAATTGGGACCCCCGGGAGACATCTATTTTTCTGTTGTTACTGATATACGGAGCCTATTTCGCACTGCGTGGTGCGGTTCCTTTGGAAGAAAGACGCGCGGCGCTGTCTGCCGTGTACGCGATTTTTGCTTTCCTGACAGTGCCGTTCCTGGTTTTTGTTCTGCCGCGTGTGGTTCCTTCACTTCATCCTGAGGATTCGATAGTAGATGCGGACTTGTCTTTTACGATGGGACCGGCAGTCAGGATTGTGTTTTTCACATCACTGGCAGCCTTTACGGCTCTCTTTTTGTGGATATACCACCTGGTTATGCGCTATAGTCTTGCGAAACGACGGCTGTTAGAAGAGGATTAGATGATGGATGGCAACTACGTTGCTCTTACGGTAACTCTGATTGTATGGTGCGGTCTGTTCCTGTATTTGTTGAAGCTTGATGGTCGTATGAAGAAGATTGAGAAGAGGATTAAGTGAACGGGAAGTATATAGCGGGTATATTAGTGGTAGTAGTTTTCCTTGCATGGGGAACTTCCGCTTTTCTGAAGACCACGATTCAGTATGTATCTCTTGAGGAGGCTCGCACGGCCAGCCGCACTGTGCAAGTGATGGGCAAGATTGATTTTGCCACTGTGAACCATAATTCTGAACAGTCTCGGCTTGAGTTCGCGATCTATGACGCCGAGGCTGACGACCCAATTGGTGCTGACCGGTTGGAGGTCCATTATTATGGAGTTGTCCCCGGGAATTTCGATCAGGCGACTTCGGTCGTTCTGAAGGGGAAGCCGCAAAGTAGTTCTTTTGTGGCAGAGCAGATGCTGGTGAAATGCCCTTCCAAGTATCAGGGTGATGTTGGCGACGAATATCAGGATATAGATAGGCACATGGATACTACAGAATCGTCAGGAATATAAATATGTCGCTCGATACTCCTGGACAGACACTTATAGTTCTGGCACTGATAGCCAATATCATGGCGGGCGTTGGATTCGTCATGCTGGCTCGCGGACGGAATTCCATTCGTAATATCACTCGTCTTTTCTACCACGCTTTTACGTTGTTCACGGTGCTGGCCTCGGTCTGGTTGTACTATCTGATTCTCAGTCATCGCTTTGTGGTCAAATACGTCTATGAATATACCGACTCCACGCTGGAGTTTTTCTATCTGATCTCCGCTTTCTGGGGAGGGCAAGAAGGTACGTATTTGTTATGGGTGTTGTTGATGGCTCTGTTTGGCTACATCGTCATGCGTCATGGGGGTCGATTCGCAAACTGGGCTATGGTGATCTATTCCGGAATCAATCTATTTTTGCTTGTGATTATGGTGCGTCTATCGCCATTTGCACTGATGGATGGCGTACCTCTTGAGGGAGCAGGGCTGAACCCGTTACTTCAAGACCCATGGATGGTAATCCATCCGCCGATCATGTTCATCGGTTACGCCACCGCAGCGATTCCTTTTGCAATTGCTCTGGCAGCGCTCATTCGACACGATTATTCTGACTGGGTCAAGCACGTTTTCCCCTGGGTGGCGTTCTCCGGTCTAATGCTGGCCGCTGGTAATATATTGGGAGCATACTGGGCTTATGAGACGCTTGGATGGGGGGGGTATTGGGCGTGGGATCCGGTGGAAAATTCATCGCTCATACCGTGGTTTGTTTCGCTGGCATTGATTCACGGTCTGATTCTTGAGCGACGAACCGGTGCCTTGCGAAGGACCAACCTGACCCTGACCGCATTGCTTTTTCTGACGGTTTTGTATGGGACATTCCTTACTCGTAGCGGGGTGCTATCTGATTTTTCCGTGCACAGTTTTGTCGATCTCGGTACCAATGCCTACCTGGTGGCTTTCATCTTATGTTTCTCGATACTGACTATGTTCTTGCTGGTGATTCGTTTTGGATCGATGAAGCATGTGCCTCTGGACTACAATTTCTTTGGCCGGCAGTTTCATCTGATGGCTGGAATGCTGCTGATGCTGTTCTTTGCCCTGATGGTTCTTTTCTGGTCGTCGTTGCCGCTCCTGACCCAGGCTGTCGGGGTTGTTCCGAGAGCAGCCGACATAGCGACTTATAATGATTTTGCGCTCCCACTGGGTATTGTATTGGCACTAATGCTGACTTTGACACCTTTTATCCGGCACAATCCGTTGGTGCTTCCATCATGGCGACCAAAAGTAATATTTACAATCGTTGCTGCTGCCATACTGTCGACCGGAGCGCACCTTTGGGCGGGGGAGATGGAAGTCGTATCTGCTGTGGTCGGTACTATGGTGTTGGCGGTTCTGTTGCTTTCGGCGTTGGTGCCGGGGCTGTTGCGTTCTTTGCTCCCGTCACTGCTGAGCTTTGTCATCGCAATTTGTGTTTGTCTGGCAATGGACATTCACAAACCACTTTTTGTTCTTCTCTTTGCCACCGGAGCCGCTTCGGTAGCCTCCAGTGTCGTGGTGCTTATCCCAAAACTCGCCCGCAATTGGCGGAAGGCTGGTGGTGCGACAGTGCATCTTGGTTTCGGCATAATGATCTTTGGTATTCTGGGTTCATCGGCGTTCGTTACCAGTGAACGGCTTGTCCTGATCAAGGGAGAGCCGGGTGAGGCGTTCGATGTGAGTGTGACCTATAATGGTATGGCGAACGATATCACTTTTCCACGCAATGAACTGCTCCTGACCCTTCAGGATGGCTCGAACGAATACGAGGCTCGACCTCAGCTCTACTATACCAAGCGCCTCAACGGTATTATGAAACGGCCCTATATTCATAGAACGCTCGGCTACGATCTCTATTACGCTCCTCAGCAAGTGACAACCGGTGATGAGAACCAGGGATTGTATCTACAGCGTGACCATCCCGTCACTCTGGATGGCATGATGCTTACGTTCCTGACGTTCGATGTTGGTGGTCACGGAGAGGAAGGGGCCATGCAAGTAACGGCGTCAATTGAAGTGGCGCGCGACAATAAGGCGGATACGATTCACCCCGCAGTGGTTATGAAGATGACTGAGGCTGGAAGCGAACGAGAATTTGTTGTGGCCACGTTGCCCACCGAAGAACAGCACGAAGTGCTTCTCGATCAAATCATGGCCGACGAGGGGGCGATCTCAGTTAACATCCCCGGACTGACTGACGTTGAAACTACGGGAGAGTTGATTCTGGATGTCTCGCGCGAACCGATTATCAATTTGGTATGGGGGGGGACGATTATCCTCATGATCGGGGCGGCAATTGCATTTGTGCGCCGTCGAGGAATACTGTTGTCTTAATCGGCTCAATAATTGTTCAATCCAACTCGTCGGTTTCTGCCGATAATTGATCTATGAAAACGATTGGTCTGACAGTTTTGTTTTTTATTCTGTGTACCTTCGCCGAGGCGGGCGTGGTGCCATTTGATCCTATGCGCGGACTGGTGGAGATTGATGTCACAATCGATGGTCGGTTCAAAGGTAAGTTCGGCGTCGATACCGGAGCAGACCGCATCTACATTGATCGTGAGTTTGCAAAAAAGAACGGCCTCAAAGTCGGTAGTGGGCAACCGCAACGACCAGTGGCGGGGGCGATGGGCTCAAGCGAAGCGTGGTCAGTGTCGTTTCGTTCATTGGAGATGGCCGGTGAACGGCTATACAATCTTGATGCCACCGCTATCGACATGGCGGCTTTCATCCCCGATGACAAATGGGGCAGACCGGATGGGTTGATCGGCTATGATCTCTTGCAGCGCTTCTATGTGACGGTTGACTATCCTCATCGTGAACTTGATCTCCAAATGTCTGAACCTGTTTCGTTACGTAAAGACTCTCTGGATATGGTTTCTTTTCGCAACAAACGCCACCTGATACTCGTGGATGTAACTCTCAATGACTCGATAAAGGTGCCGATGATTCTGGACTATTGCGCGTCACAGGTATTTGTGTCGCCCGACCTCGCTCGCATGCTGGGGATGAACCCGGATAAGGAGCGGCGGGGGATATTGAAGCGGGTGTCATTGTCAGACAAGATCGTCAGTCTGGATGTCCCGGTAGTCGTTTCGGATTATACGAATCTGAAAAAGGGCCTGCGCGGAATCGAGTTTGAGGGGATTTTGGGCGCGGGGTTCTTGTTCCAACACAAGATTACAATCGACTACAAACGCAACCGCATTTATCGACATTGCAAAGACTGAGAGTTCTGCTTGACATCCTCGGTTCTGAGGTAGCAGGTGTAGGGTGGTATTCCCCACCCGACGCCATTGGCTCCGGGTGGGGTAGCGATGTTCCTCTTCATGTTTTTCGATCCTGCTATGGCTGCCGACAGACAGCTGTATTGATCAGGTCCGGACGTTTGCGGCTCGTCCCCGGCGGATAACCACAAGGGCCATCCACCCGAGCAGCAAGACGCTGAAGATAATTATTCCCCACTCTGTTAGGGTTGGAATCGCATCACTAGGAGTGACACATAAGAAGCTCTCACCCTTCAAAAGTATGTCCGAGTCAAGAACATGGTCGCCGGCATCAGCGATTGCCAGTTTGATGTGATTCACACCGGGATTAACAGCAGCTGTTGCCACCAGCACTACTGTCATTCCATCCATTTCGGTGTCAATCGTACCCCCACCATCGTCCAAATCGTTATTGATGTAGTAGTTGCAGTTGGTTCCACCAGGTGGGGCATATGGATCGCCACAGTTCACATTGTTGATCGCAACTGGCGTCGAACCGCCGGGAAGTAGAGCGATATTGACTCCGTTGAGGAAAAAACCGAACACATCATTGTAATCAGAATTAACGTATTCGTTATACTCGTCGGATGCAAAGACATAACTGAACGAAATCACCTGAAGGTTCTCACACTCAAAATCGAACTCAAGTATCGTTGCATCGTATGTCTGATAGCCTGGAATCAGATTGTCAAGATCCGCATCTCCCGAAAGCCCGTTGTCAGTTGTTACATCATCAACGAGGTTTGGCCCCGCTACAGATGCGACATTGCCACTGCTCAGAATGATGCCATTCTCGAATCCAATAATCCCTGTGCCGCCTGTAAACGTGCCGGCAGCTACGTTGGCTCCGTTGTAGGTTATGTTGGAAATTGTGGGTGCGTCAGGTCCGGAACCGATCAGTGCATCCACCAGATCATTTGGTGTCAATGTATTCAAATCAGTCGTGGAGATGCCGGATGTCGGGGCTGGGACCGGGGGAGACCAGTTGGTTCCGTTAGTTCCCACGTCAGGTCTTGCCGGAGGATCCTGTGCCCAGGCACTGACGGCAACCGCAATGAGGATTACAACCAATAGCGTTTTCATCATGTTACTCCTTCGCGTTCTGTGTGAATAGTCTAATAGTCCATACTTGCGTCATTCTGAACCGAATTCAGAGGATTATCCTTACCAATTGGAGTAAGGATAGAACTCTGACAATCGTCCTTCATCATGCGAACTTGCGTTAGATGCCAGACTTGAATCTAATGGCGTCTGATTCGTGTTGTGTCAAGTTGTCCGGTATCGCTCTGAGGTACATGGGCTCGCATTATAAGCCAACTACGTTGTCAACGTTATGATAACTGTTTCCCCTCTATGAGTCAAGTGAATTTTGGTTCGGCTCAGTTCGAGGTAATGTCAAGAGTTGTGTGTAAAAGTGTGTATCCATATTATTCATGCTGCTTT
>JAHOYZ010000005.1 GCA_019038695.1 Candidatus Zixiibacteriota bacterium | reverse complement strand
GTGCAGAGGACGTGATTGAGTTCATACTGTGCGGCGCGACAGCGGTCGAAATTGGAACCGCCCTGTTTGTGGAGCCGTCTCTCCCGGTCAGGATTGTAAGCGATCTGAGGCAGTACCTGAAACGCAAGAAACTGACATCCATTGCCGACCTGAAGGGCAAAGTGAGGAAATACGAATGAACGCGCTGGATAAGTTGCTGAATGCTCAGTCAAAAGCCAAATCGATGATCTGTCTGGGATTAGACCTTGACCCCAAACGTATGCCTTCCGAATATACAAGGAATGCCAAGGGGATGTTCGATTTCGCGCTCCAGATTGTGGAGGCCACCAAAGATGTTGTTTGTGCCTATAAGCCGAATCTTGCTTTCTATGAATCCTATGGTTACGATGGAATCTCGCTTTTGCGAATGATCGTGGATCGTATTCCCAAGGATGTACCGGTGATTATTGATGCCAAGCGGGGCGACATAGGTAATACGGCTAGCCATTATGCCAAGGCTGTTTTCGAAGGGTTGGGAGGGGACTGGGTCACGCTAAGCCCATATATGGGTTACGATTCCCTGCGACCGTTCCTCGAGTACAAGGACAAAGGGGTTTTCATCTTATGTCTTACCTCGAATTCAGGATCGAAGGATTTCCAGATGCTTGATGTAAGCGGTAAGCCACTCTATCATGTGGTAGCTGAGAAAGTTGCTTACTGGAACAAGACTGGCAACTGTGGGTTGGTGATCGGTGCTACTGCGCCTGAACAGCTAAAGGAGATCCGGGCAGTTGCTGACGATATGCCGTTACTTATCCCCGGTGTTGGTGCGCAGGGAGGATCATTGGAGCAGGCAGCTGAGTATGGAACTGATGGCTTTAACAAGCCAGCTGTAATCAATGTATCCCGCTCCGTGCTGTATGCCTCCAAAGATCAGGACTTCGCCACGAAGGCTCGGGCGGAACTGATCAAGCTCAATTCCGCCGTGAGCCATATTAGGGGCGGGGATGTGGCACCACCATCGGAGCCGGTTTCACCAGGTTCAACCTCGTCTGGTACAGTTGTGTCGGTAAGCGCTGAATTAAGCCCGGAAGAACCTGCTGCTTCGGTTGAGCCGTTACCGCAGCCACCCGCTTTAAATAATGCTGAATCAGTCCCGGAAGAATCTGCTACTTCGGTTGAGCCGTCTTCGCCACCCCCGTCGCCCCCAGAAGACTCGTAATGCCCCGGCTTAGTGATCCTTATTCGAACTCGGAGAGAAGCAGGGAATAGATCAGTCCGGCGTGAAAGCTACCGTCGTAGAAATAGTGATTACGCAGTGTGGCGTCTTTCTTAAATCTCAGACTCTCAAGTAACTTCATAGCCGGTTTGTTAAACTCCGCCGTCTGGGCATAGACCTTGTACAGACCGCGTTGTTTGAAGAGATACTTGTAGAGTAAATGCAACGCCTCCTTGCCGTACCCCTTCTCATGTTCATCGGGATCGATTATCAGTCCCAGTTCGGCAGAACGGTTGAGGTGATTGTAATCGAAAGATACTGCTTTGCCAACAAGAATGTGATCCTTTTTGAGGACTACCGCAAGTTCCAGGTTATCGAAGGGGGCTTCTTTCTTTGCGTATCTCTCTGCGGCCTGAGCGGGAGTAATCAGGCTGGCCATTCGACAGCTCATTGACTGCGGTTCACCAAGCAGTCGCCACTTCTGAAAGTTTACTACGTCTTCAGCGGTTGCTGTCCTCAAGTACATTTTTTTGCCGACTAGTGAAGGAGTGGTGAGAAACACCTCTTTCTTTTTTTTCTCCTCAGCCATCTATTTGGTCTCCGTATTGTCTGCTTATGGCAGACGGACAAGTTTGACTAGTCCAATATGATTGATTGGGGAAGATGCGGGAAAGCTAAAAAAAACCTCACGAAGTAGGCCGTTTGTCAAGTTAACCGTGTAAATCAACGCCAGAAATCTGATTGATAAACTTCCTGACCAGCGCTTGGTTTTGGTGTATATTGCACCCTATGGTACTGTATATTTTCTCAGATGCCCACTTGGGTTGTGGCAGTCCCGAGCAAGAGCAACTCAAGCGAGATAAGATCGCTTCTCTGTTCGAACTGATCAGAGCCGATGGAGGGCGGTTGGTAATACTGGGAGATCTATTCGACTTCTGGTTCGAGTATCATCATGCCATCCCCAAAGAGTACCATGACGTCCTGTGTTGGCTAAGTCGCTTGGTGGAACAGGGGATCACAGTCGATTATGTCAGTGGCAACCATGATTTCTGGATGGGTGATTTCTTCGAGAAACAGCTGCACCTGAGGGTTCATCGCGATACTCTGGACCTTTCGCACGAAGGTCAGCGTTTGCATTTGATACATGGGGACGGCCTAGCGAAAGCTGATCGTGGTTATCGTTTTCTCAAACGAATTCTCCGCCACCCGGTGAACATCTGGCTCTATCGCAAATTGCCACCCGACTGGGCTATGCCGCTGGCGAAAAAAGTCTCTGGATCATCACGTCGTTACACTGCCCGTCGCGATCACGTTTTTGCCAAAGACTACGAAGAGTACGCCGAGGCGCAACTGACTGAAGGATACGACTTTGTAGCTATAGGGCATCTTCATATCCCGGTCATCAAAGAGTTTGGCAACGGCGTCTATCTGAACACAGGGGATTTTATCAATCACTTCAGTTATGCGAAATTGTCTGACGGCAAGATGACCCTGGAATATCTGAAGTAGCTGAGGCCATCTGCTGTTTATGTCGTCAGTACCACGACCAGCCTCAGCACAATCGCCTGAGCCGCGGTCCCGCTGTCATATCCAAATCCCCAGGCTATACATAAATCCCATAACCACCGAATATCCATTTTATGTTGATCAGCAGACACCCGTTGAACAGAAACCTAAATACTTTGACAAGACAAAGACAGAATCACTAACTTGCATCTGGTCTTAATAATGGGAAGACTACATAGATTTCGAGTTATATTCAATTGATTAGCGAGCTAACATTTGACCATTGGGTCAACAAGACATTCATGACGTTATGCCTGTTACCTAAAACGTTAATCGAGGAGAAAAGAAACTGATGGCTGAGAGATGCGAAGCGTTGACCTACGGTTGTTATATCGTCACAACCATCTTAAATGGCCGCCGCTACGGTATGACCTGCTGTTGGGCGACCCAGGTAGACTCCGATAAGATAATGCTTTGTTTAGGCAAACAGAGCACCACCCGGAAGGCAATTATCGAGAGTAGAGTGTTTGGGGTAAGTGTTCTCTCTGAAAGTCAAAAGGATCTCGCTCTTCGCTTTGGCGAAGGCCATAGCGCCGATGTTGATAAGTTTGATGGCTTGCAGATTGAAACAGGTCAGCTTGGAGTTCCTCTCTTGCCCGGTTCTTTGAAGACGTCTGAGTGCGAAGTCGTCAACGACACTCTTCCGGAGTACGAGCAACTTCTGATTGGACGCATCGTGCATTTCAGCAGAAGCAACGCGAAGGAAGAGCCGTTGCTTCTAAGCCATATAGACGAATAGGGATAACAATCGGCTGCGGCAGACGCAGACACCCTGCGCTTCACGTTCACTGGAAGAGCAATATGACAGAAATTTCTTACAAGAATGAAGTACCTGATCCCGTCGAGTATCTGGAGCTTTTCGAGACCACGGGTTGGAATTCTAAATATCGAGTGGATTCGGTAGAATTGTCACACGCGCTGGCGAATAGTTGGTATCTGGTAGTGGCATATGATGGTGATCAACTCGTGGGGGTTGGGCGAGTTGTGTCGGACGGTGTCCTCTATGGCATGATCTATGACATGATCGTAAGACCGTCGCACCAAGGTAAAGGAGTAGGATCAACCATCCTTCGCATGTTAGTGGAAGAATGCAAATCCGCTGGATTGAGGGACATCCAGCTATTCTCAGCAAGTGGTAAAACGTCCTTCTACCTGAACCGAGGTTTTGTAGAGCGTCCTGAGGACGCTCCAGGAATGAGGCTGAAAGTCAATGATCAGCGAACAAGAGCTAGCAACTTAACCTACTGAATTCTCAACACCCATTCTCGTCCTTTTCTGCGGCTACCTGCTGGCCTGAACCCGGATAAATCGTTACTTTAGGCTCCGATTCGGCTTGACAGAATTAGGGTGCCAAGGTATGATCGCCTGTGGAATAGGTAACATTCTTTTGTGAGTTGTGACAGATGTTGAGTCGCTTCAATTGCAGATTTCGTAGCCTTCCCCAGGCAGGAGTGAGTCAGTGCCATCTATTACGATCCACTATACACGGCGCGGCTTTCCGTCGCCTGAATTCAGACCCACACATTGTTCAGAGGGTGAAGTGATGAGCAAGGCGTTTAACGCATTTGAAATGGCTCAGGCTCAGTTTGATCACGTTGCTGATGCCTTGGAGTTGGAAGCTCCCGTTCGTGACCTGTTGCGCAATCCGTTGAGAGAATACCATTTCAGCATCCCGGTCAGAATGGACGACGGCACGGTACAGGTTTTCCGAGGCTTCCGCGTACAGCACAATGATGCCCGGGGACCATGCAAAGGCGGTATTCGATTTCATCCCCAGGAAACAGTCGATACCGTTCGCGCTTTGTCGATGTGGATGACGTGGAAATGTGCTGTAGTCGACATTCCACTCGGCGGTGGCAAGGGTGGTGTGATCTGTGATCCGCATAATCTCAGTGCGCGTGAACAAGAGGCGATATGCCGGGGCTGGGTACGCCAACTGGCCAGGAATGTCGGGCCGGTGGCGGATATTCCCGCTCCTGACGTAATGACCAACGCTCAACATATGCTTTGGATGCTGGATGAATATGAACACATCCACGGTGGCAAATTCCCTGGATTCATAACTGGTAAGCCAATTGGAATGGGTGGCTCGCAGGGTCGTACCGAGGCCACTGGATTTGGAGTTGTCTTCACTATCCGTGAAGCACTGAAAGAGCTTGGGATACAACCAGAAGATACCTGCGCATCGGTCCAGGGTTTTGGGAATGTCTCTCAGTATGCAATCAAGCTTTACGAACAGATGGGTGGCAAAGTGATCTGTGTGTCCAGCTGGGATCAGGCTGACCAGAAATCGTATGCGTTTGTCAAAAAAGATGGAATCAAACTCAAGGCAATGCTGGAGATTACTGATCGCTTTGGCGGGATAGACAAGGATAAGGCCCGTGATCTTGGGTATGAGGTTCAGGACGGTGATGCCTGGATTGACCAGGATGTCGATATCTTGATTCCGGCTGCTCTGGAGAACCAGATCACCGGGGAAACCGTTACCCGGATTAGTTCGAAAGTCAAAGTTGTTGCCGAGGGTGCCAATGGTCCGACCACTCCCGAGGCGGATGCTGTTCTTAAGGAACGTGGCATTTTTATCATTCCGGACTTTCTGGCCAACGCTGGCGGTGTTACCTGCAGCTATTTCGAACAGGTGCAGTCCAACACCAACTACTTTTGGGAAAAAAACGAAGTCCTTGAAAAATTGGACACCAAGATGACTTCGGCTTTTGCCTCGGTCAGCGAATTGGCCCGCAAGCGCAAACTGTTTATGCGCGACGCTGCCTATGCAATTGCCATTGATCGCGTTGCCCATGCGTGTCGCGACCGTGGATGGGTGTAATATCGAGTTTTCATGCCTGGCTGGACGTCCTCAGTGGCGATCAGTCGGGTGTTGATAATGGAATTGGAAGAGGTGTTGAGACCTGATGAGCGACCAGAAGAAATCAGTTGATAAGCTTTTCGAGGCTTTGCAGGAACGCGCCAAGGAACTCAACTGTCTTTACCAGGTAGAAGAAATTCTGCGAGAGCCGGATGCCAGCACAGACGAGATTGTTAAGAAGACTGTCGCAGCCATTCCTGCCGGGTGGCAATACCCCAGCCTTTGTAGGGTGAAATTCAGTTTGGAGGACAGGGTCTGGACATCCCCTGATTTTTCTGAAAGCAAGTGGGTTCAGACTGCCGATATCGTTGCCGGTGATATTGTATTTGGCACCATTTCCGTTTACTACACCAAAGAGATGCCGGGATGTGATGAGGGCCCTTTTCTCAATGGAGAGAGGAAGCTGATTCACATTATCGCCGGTCGCATCGGACACCGCATAATGCACCAGAAGATGCGTCATATTGTCAGCGAGTGGCAGAATGGACAGCAAGACGATTCTAGTGATTCTCTTGAGGGGTGGCGGGTGGTGCTACGGATGCTCAAACAAACAGATCGTAATCTGTATATAAATGTAGCTCGCAAGATGCTCAATCACCTTTGCTGGGGCGGAGTAGCTGAGGCAGAACGCCTTTTTCAGACATTTATGCCAACTGAAGTGGCGATTAATGAAGAACGACCTGCGGACTGGAATCAGCCGCATCAAACCCGAGCAACCGGTTTCACGGCCGAACTAGGTACGGATGTTTTCAAGATAGCCGCTGATAATCTGAGCGATGATGAAATCCTGGCGCTGATTCAAAAATGGATTCAGGAAGACAAGCTTAGTTTCCTGGTGCAGGTGGTTAATCGGAATATGTCACTCGCCGAGGTGGCTGATGCCATACGTCGCTATCATCATCTGGCTTCAGAAGATCCGGAGATCGAATCACCTAATAAGCGCGGGATTGGCGTATCACTCATTCGACGCTTTCTCTCAGATCAACTCCAGTATATCATCGTGGCGAAACACTTCATTGAAGTGAGTGATTTCTACGGCCTGCTCAACAGAGTGGTGTTCAGTTCTGATTCGCAAGGCAAGTTGGGCGGCAAGAGTGCTGGACTGTACCTGGCCAGACAGATTCTCAAGAAGAAGGCCAAAAAAATCCCGCTGCTGAGCAACGTGAAAATCCCCAAGACATATCACATAACTTCCGACGTTCTCCTTCATTTTATGCACTACAACAACTTCGACGAGGTTGTTGAGCAGAAATACAAACCAATCGATCAAGTTCGGTTTGAATATCCGTATATCGTACAAACTTTCAAGAGTGCTCGATTCCCCCCGGATATCGTCAATGGCCTGTCCGCCGCTCTGAGTGACTTGGGCGATCATCCACTCATTGTTCGTAGTTCCAGTATTCTCGAAGATCGCATTGGGGCCGTGTTCTCCGGCAAGTACAAGAGCCTGTTCGTGGCCAACCAGGGTCCCCGGCGACAACGACTGGCGGCGTTACTTGATGCCGTCGCCGAAGTCTACGCATCCACTTTCGGCCCTGATCCGATTGAGTACAGGACGGAGCGGGGGCTGATTGATTTCGGCGAGGAAATGGGCATTATGATTCAACGGGTTGTAGGCTCACGGGTGGGCAACTACTTTCTGCCATCCTTTGCGGGGGTGGCATTCAGCCAGAACGAGTTCCGTTGGTCCCCCAGAATTAAGCGTGAAGATGGCTTAATCAGGCTGGTACCAGGCCTCGGAACGCGGGCTGTCGATCGTCTCAGCGATGATTACCCGGTTCTGATTGCCCCCGGTCAACCCGGACTGAGAGTTAATGCCAGTCCCGAAGAAACAGCCAGGTATTCCCCTAAGATGATTGACGTGATCAACTTGGAATCCAACACTTTCGAAACTATCGAGATTAATAGATTCCTCAGGGATGTGGCCTTTGAAATTCCTGGAATCAATCAAATGGCTTCAATTTACGAAGACGGTCATCTACGGTTGCCGTCGGGGCTGAGTCTTGATCCCGATCGGGATAATCTGGCCATTACCTTTGAAGGATTAATCACACGAACTCCGTTTGTGAAACAGGTCGGGGCGATCTTGAATATACTACAGGAGACTATGGGCGTGCCTGTTGATATCGAGTTTGCGTCCAACGGAAAACACTTCTATCTCCTACAGTGCCGTTCGCAGAGTCATAGCGACCTAAGTGCCCCATCGCCGATTCCCAAAGACACGCCCCGCGACAAGATGATTTTCTCGGCACGCAAGTATATTTCGAACGGCCTTGTGCCGGACATTACCCATATTGTTTACGTCAACCCGACAGCCTACGGCGAGCTGGGTTCTCGCGCGGAAATGATTGATGTGGGTCGTGCCGTAGGGAAGCTTAATAAGCTCCTGCCCAGACGACAATTCATTCTGATGGGGCCGGGACGGTGGGGCAGTCGTGGGGATATCCGATTGGGTGTTAGTGTGATTTATTCCGACATTAACAACACAGCCGCGCTTATTGAGATCGCCCGACAGAAGGGCAACTATGTCCCCGATCTTTCTTTCGGGACACATTTTTTCCAGGACCTTGTTGAGGCTGATATTCGCTATATCCCCCTATACCCCGACGATGACGGTATAGCTTTTAATGAAGACTTCCTCTTGGGCCAGCGCAATATTCTTCCCGAAGTATTACCAAAGTATGCTTCGCTGGCGGACACGATACGGTTAATTGATGTTCCCAAATCAACGGATGGGCAAATACTAAAAGTGCTTTTGAATGCTGAGCTTGGTGAGGCGGTCGGCATCCTAACCGAGCCGTCTTCCGGTCCGGAATAATTTATATAGCTTTTCTCGTCTTGAATTCACTAAATATCCCTAATGAACATCAATTGATTTGAAGGAATAAACCAAGGAGAGTGAAATGGAAAAGCTACGATCTGTTGTTTTTGTATTAACTTTGCTGGCACTCGTTGTTCTGTCTGTGGGATGCTGCACAGACATATGTGAGGTCAAGATTAAGCTGGAGGAGGTTCGTGCGTCTTTCACCAGCATGGCAATAGCGAACGCGGACCTGAATGCGACCATGTTGGATATCATAGTAGCAGCCGAGAAACACCTTGGCGCAGAGGACAAGACCGCAGCGGCCAAAGCACTCAACGGACTGGCTGTGGTTGTGGTTTCCACTCGGGGTGATTACTTCGCCGATGACCTAAAAACAGTGGGACCGATTCTGGATGCGATTATCGTGACATTCGACAAACATGCTCTGCCTGGATTGGCCGTCGATGGTCCTCACAACGACCGACAATGCGACGAAAACAACAAGTGCGGTCTTGAAGTAGAGTTCTGGACTTGCTACGAAGTCGGTAACGGCTGCGCCCATATGATACCATAGAGGACGCTAGGCAAGGTGCCTACTTGTTGCGCTCGTAGTCGGTTCGTGAGACATGATAAATGTAGAGGTCCAGATCAACAGTGTACGAGCGCATTTTCTCGGGGAAATGATAGGTGTCCTCACCGACACATTTTCCGCCTACCGACTCCTGCATTTTTTGCGAGGCGATATTGAGTTTGTTGGGGGTAGCTTTGATCGCTTTGCAGTCGGTGTGGGCAAGTAGGTACTCAACCAGGCCGCGTTTGACTTCGCTGCCGTACCCATTGCGCCAGAACTCCGGCAGGAGTTTGACATCAGTGCCGGCTATGTCATCGGAGTTGGGCAATCCAAGTTTGCATTCACCGATCGGTTGGTTAGTATCCTTCAACTCGACGATCAGCAGCCGGTCATATTCGGTCTCGTTACAGCCAGCGAGCTGGTTCCGGATATCCTCGCGAGTCATTTTTAGACCCTCTGGGAATCCAACGAAGGTCATCACTTTCGGATTGCTCCACAGGGCGTAGTACAACTCAACATCGTGATCAGAGGGGACAGCCTTACGAATCACAAGCCGCGGCGTCTGGAAGACAATATCTAACATGTGGCAATATAGCTGATTTGGCCGGGAAACCGAGCCAATTTTTGGGTTGCCGGTTGAGCTTGTGAAGCATATCTTTACTTTGATAAACCGAAAGAATCTACAGTATCCTTGATTAAGAGACTGTAGAGCAGAAAAAGTCTGTGCCCCCGTAGCTCATCTGGATAGAGCATCTGCCTTCTAAGCAGAGGGTAGCAGGTTCGAGTCCTGCCGGGGGTATTACTTTTTTATTGGGGCGATAAAACGTCATCCATATTCACACTCAAACGAAGTTAAGTGTGCCATCCGCCACTACCCTTCGACTCCACACATGGTGACATGATGGGGCGCAGGTTCTAGATATCCAGGTTCCTCACGTACTGAGCGTTTTCCTGGATAAAACGACTGCGAGGCGCTGTTTCGGAACCCATAAGGACACTGAAAAGATGGTCGGCCGCCGCGGCGTCTTGCACCGTGACCTGCAAAAGGGTGCGTCGCTCCGGGTCCATAGTCGTTCGCCAGAGTTGATCGGGATTCATTTCACCAAGACCTTTGTAACGACTGATCGAAACTCCGCTCGACGGCATCTGTTTGAGAATCTTATCTTTCTCGTCGTCGGTATAAGCGTACTGCTCTTTCTTGCCGTGGCGCAGGCGAAATAATGGTGGCTGAGCAATAAAAATACGTCCTGCCTCCACCAGCGATTTCATGTAGCGGAAGAAGAAAGTCAGGATAAGCGTCCGGATATGCGATCCGTCAACATCGGCATCAGTCATGATGATGACCTTATGATACCGCACCTTGTCAGCATCAAAATCATCCCCGATACCGCATCCCAGACCGGTAATCATCGAACGGATTTCCTTGTTGGAGAGAATCTTGTCGATCCGTGCTTTCTCGACATTAAGGATTTTCCCACGTAGAGGCAGGATCGCCTGGAAACGTCGGTCTCGTCCCTGTTTGGCGGAACCTCCGGCCGAATCGCCCTCGACGATATACAGTTCACACAGCGCCGGATCGCGCAGTGAACAGTCTGCGAGCTTGCCGGGCAACGCCGCACTGTCGAGCGCAGTTTTACGCCGTGTGAGTTCCTTGGCTTTGCGGGCTGCTTCACGAGCGGATGCAGCCGCAAGGAGTTTCTCCACGATTTTTCGTGCTACCGGTGGGTTCTCTTCGAAAAATGCTCCCAGGAACTCATTGGTGATTTGCTCAACAATGCCTCGCACTTCACCATTGCCCAGCTTGGTCTTGGTTTGGCCTTCGAACTGCGGGTCGCGTACCCGGGTCGAGATGACCGCCGTAAGTCCTTCCCGGCTATCCTCGCCTACGAGACCGATACCGTTGGATTTGACCAGGTTATATTTTGAGGCGTAATTGTTGATCGAACGAGTTAGCGCGGTGCGGAAACCGGTCAGGTGCGTACCGCCCTCGATAGTGTGAATGTTGTTCACATAGGAGTAAACCGATTCAGAGTAACCGTCGTTGTACTGGATCGCGACCTCGACCTCAACATCTTTGCTGGTTTTCTTGAAATGAATCGGCTTTTTGAAAACGGGCGTTTTACTTTCATTAAGAAATTTGACAAACTCAACCAAGCCGCCTTTGGCCAGGAAGTTGACCTTACGATCGGTTCGGTGATCGACAAGGTCGATAGACAAACCTTGATTGAGGAAGGCCAATTCTCGGAGTCGCGAAGCTATGATATCAAACTTAAATTCTATAGAAGTGAAAACCTCGGTATCCGGCATATAGCAAGTCCGAGTACCAACCTTTTTGCGCTTGCCGTTTTTCTTAACTTCGGTCGTGGGAATGCCGCGGGCGTATTCCTGGCGATAGACTTGCCCGTCGCGGCAGACTTCTACCCAACACCATTCCGACAGGGCATTGACGACAGACACGCCCACACCATGCAATCCACCAGAGACTTTGTAAGATTCGTGATCGAACTTTCCGCCCGCGTGAAGCTTGGTCATGACCACTTCCAGGGCTGAAATCCCTTCCTCGGGGTGCGTCTCAACCGGAATACCACGACCATCGTCGGTAACCGTGATCGAACCATCCTTGCCTATCTCTACAACAATATGGGTAGCGAAGCCGCCCATGGCCTCATCGATCGAATTATCTACGACTTCGTAGACGGTGTGGTGAAGTCCACGGCTGCCGACATCGCCGATATACATTGCAGGACGACGACGTACAGCTTCAAGCCCTTCAAGTACTTTGATTGTCGTCGCGTCGTAGACGTGGCCGTTCGTCTCTTGCGGTATTTCTTTTTCGTTGTCTTGAATTCTAGCTGCCATTATCCCTTGTTAGCCTTTCTCACCCCGTACGAATCGAAGCTGTTTTACAGCTTGTCCATATGGGTACTGACGAATATTCTCCAGAATCGATTCGGTCTGCATTACCAGTTCCTGCCGCCAGGCATCATCAGCCACAGCGACATAGAGAGTTGTATCCTCAAAACGAGTGGCGGTTGCCACCTTTGCTACTTGCCGACCGACTATCTCCGGCCAGTTATTGACTACCTGCCAGCCGTGATATTTCCGTGTCAGTCCCAGCGAACCGATTACAGCGTCAATCACTCCCGACAGGCGAGGAACGTTTCTATGTTGGTCGAATCTACCCATTTCAGGCGATCGGTTTCCTTGTTTCTCCATCATCATATTCAGGATATTAAGATACTGATTTGTTGAATGAATTGCAAGGAAAAAAGGTAACGTAACCCGTTGGATACGATAGGATTATGGTAGGCGTTCAGGCTTGAAACCGTCCCTTCCAGATCAAACGTCGATACCGTTATCCCCGCATACGAAAAGCGATGAATTTGCTACATCCCGACAGGCTTTTCAGACCGTATGTAGTTACTACTTCCTCTATCGTACAGACTCTGAATATGGAAAGAAACCAGCTACGCCGATCTTTGGCTATTTCCGCCTCTTGATGTTGCCAGAACCGGCTACATGTTTGGAAACATCGTCGGGCTTGCCGTAGTAATCGATATCACCGCTGCCGTATATAGCAGCGTCGAGGATCTCGGTAGCATGGACGCGTATATCACCCGATCCTTTGATGACTACGATTGCATCCCTGGCAATTAGATCGCGGGCATCTATGTCACCCGAACCGGCCAGATTGATCTCAAGCTCGTCAATCATGCCTTCCATCTCGATATCCCCCGATCCTTTCAGATCGAACTCAAAGAATTCGCCGTCCATATTCCGAATCTCAATATCTCCCGAACCCTTGGCCACGAATCCCTTAAGCTCGGGCACCGTTATCTCTATGAGACAGTCCCTGCGAGTGCGGTACGATTCGTCCGAGTAGATACGCAGGGTTCTCCCTTTCACGTCGGTTTCAATGATGTCTATAAGGTTGTCGTCAAAAGTCACTTTGATTGATTGTTCTCTACCGACGACGACGACAATGTCGTATGACCCGGAAGTTCTGATTTTACTGAATGCTTTGACATCCCGATCTTCGGATACGAGATCGCCGGAGCCTCTAATTCCCCGGGTGCTACCGAAAATGTCGGTGAACCAGTTGCCGGCTGAGACCGAGGTAGCGATCATCATCAGCATACACAGGGCGACAAAGTACAATTTGTAGTTTCGCATGTATCCTCCGGTTGTTCGTATATTCGCAATTGCTATAACTGTCTACGGCCAGAGTGGTCGGAAGGTTGCAGGGGAGGAGAGGGGATGATTCGAGTGTCGGACAGAAAAAAACTTAATAAGAGATTGCTCTTAGCAACGATGAGACAAACCCCGGTTTCTAAATCTCGAGTTCATATTCCTGATTGTCCTGTCGTTCTTTGCGATTTTGCTGGAATATGACGATTAAAAGCAATCCTTTGGGCAGCAGGACGATTGTTCAAAGACGACTACTTCCTTACAGCGATAAACGACCCGCTATCAAGGACACCTATGAATCCCACGGTCTGCCAGGTCCCGGATATTGACTGTTCGGAGACAGTGCCACTCAGTAGAGTATTGGCATCGGCGAATCCGGGATTCAAGTCGATGAAAATATGTCCGTCCTCATGTATCCCCGCCAGCCTTCCGCTGTCTACCATGTGGAAAGTGGTGTCCATGCCGCCCGCATTGCTGATCCGCCATATACCAGTGAGATACGTTGAATTAACGTAGTTCCATGCAAGCCATCCGG
Source organism: Candidatus Zixiibacteriota bacterium (assembly GCA_019038695.1). Lineage (NCBI taxonomy): Bacteria > Pseudomonadati > Candidatus Zixiibacteriota > Candidatus Zixiibacteriota bacterium. Next base: position 44,192 of record JAHOYZ010000005.1, on the reverse strand, counting down.
AAACTTCGAGGAAACCCGAACTATCGTATCCAAAATACTGATAGGCAACTTGAAACACTGTGTCCATTCCAGGCACCAGCACCAGACCTGCTGATGGAACAGGTACAACGATCTGGCATCCGCCATAGCTGCTGTCGCCCGCAACGAATGGCGGGACAGTCAGTGATGCAGAGTCTGTCAGAGGAAGATCAACAAAGGCGAAGTACCCTTCCACATTTGACATTACCCAGTATAGGTCCGGAACCAGGGTAACATTCTCCTGACCGAGATGATCCTGCCCTCGGAATTTCAACTCGACTTCAGCGCCCATCACCGGAGGGATGATGACCGAGCCATCCGGACAAATTAACAACTCCCACCAGGCATCCAGGATCACGCCGGAAACAGATCCCGTCAGGCCGTATATCTCTACATCCAGTTCGAGCGGGTATAAAATGGAACCGGATGGACTGACATCAATGTCTCCTTTCAGCTCATCCAGACTGGGTGCGTAAGCGGAGATAGTTTGAACCGCAAAACCTGGTGCCGTGAAAACGATCTCGTACTCTCCCGGACAGATTGGTCCGGGAATGTAGAAGTAACCATAAGAGTCAGAGGTAACAACAACCGCTGAATCAATCCAGTCGATTGAAACTGAAACATTGGGGACAGGGCTATCGTCGTAGTGATCGCGAATGATACCTTCAACGGTATATAGTATTTCAGTATAGTATGGGAGTGCAAGTTCTCCTGATACGTTACCTGTAAATCCCTGGCATGGATCTTGAGGTGGAGGCGGATCGACGCTCGAATCACAGGAAATTGTGAATAGTGAAACTCCGATGATGAGGAGAACAAAGCCGATGGAGATGCCGAGGAGATAATGCGAGGTGTGGCTGGTTCTGCGATATCTCGACAATCTGATTTGTGATCGGTAGAACCCTGTCAAAGTACACTCTCCCGGTTCATGACCTGATTGAGATATCTGTACGATACTTCGCACCCACCAGGATGTCAAGCGATGCCGAGACCTCGGTCGAGGCGGGAGCGAACCCTTGACTTGTCTTGAAATATGAGAACTTACAGTCTATCGTGATCAATTTGCGACTACCATTTTATGTCATTTCAACAACAACATCTTGGTTTCAATATGATCTCTTGCTTGGAAACGATATAGGTTAACGCTCGATTGCAATGTAGTCAGGGAATCGTGATCGATTACTCTTTGAGCATATACGTTTGCCATAGGTCGCGGCGACTTGATGTCAACATCGGGGTCATGGCCAGCTGACCGGTGCGTCCAATGCTCTTTTCCAGGTACTCCAACTCAATGAGCTTGGCTTTGACCTCAGGATCGGGGGGTACTTTTATACCGGTTTGCCGCATCAGGAGGATCCCTTTCGCGCCCAGAGATAACTCCAATTGCAGACGGAGCAAACACAACATGTCAGACACAACAGTTCCCGGAAACCGATCTTTCAGAGATGCCAGGTAGGTTCCGACACGAGTGTTTCGGATATCGCCTGATGTAATCGACTCCAGAAGTTCCATATCAGTATCGAAGCCGACGCCCAGCCATTGGCGGGTGGCTCGTTCACTTTGAGCAAATACAATCGCCGTCAGCGGCAGCAGAACGATCAAAATAACCGCTGTCATGAACAATGGTGGGAGAAGAAAATGATTGAAAACGGCATGTATGAATATTGGCGGACCGAGGCTAATCAGTATCATTGATCGGAAATGATCCGGGTGTTGTTGCAAGAGAATCCTTGCCAGTACCGCGAGGATTGCGGTCGTACTGCCATGCACGACGGCAGTACCGAGTCCACGAACGACCCAGACGAACGGGCTTGCGACAGAGAGATTCTGCAAATAGTAGATGTTCTCGACAAGGGCAAAGCCTGCTCCAACCGCAAAGCCGACGATTGCACAATCGACAGCGAAGGCAACCCGCTGGGTACGAAGCATCCAAACAACGAACACCGCCTTGAGTCCTTCCTCAACAATTGGCGCCAGGTATCTTGAGAAGGTGGAAGTGGATAACGGTAGAAGATCAATCAACCAGCGATTGAGAAACATGCATACGATGGCCACAATCCCACCGACCAGGAGAGACAGTCCTACTGTCCGGGGTCTCACGAGTCTGAAGCTGTCCAAGAAAATCAATGCCACCAGGAACAGACATACCGGTACAAGGCCAACCGCGATGTTCAAGAGCTGACTCCCGTTGCGGCATAAGACATATGATTGATCCAAATCTATGTTATAGAACAGCACGCAAGAAAGCTGTCGATTATCTCGACAGCATTTCTTGCAACTAACTACCTGAGCACCGTTTCCCCGTCCGTCTCAATATGTCATGTCGAATACGTTTAACGACATTTCAGCGCGACACTTCCAATCAAGCCAGTATATCCTGCCCCTGAGGGCTGGTCGGTGCCGACTGACCGACTCGATGTGCCAGTAGCTGTTTGACTAAATTACATTCGAACCAGATGGATGTTGGTGTGTTTCTTGTCGCTGGTCGCATATTAATCCAATTACTTGTTCTTCTTCTGCTGGGCTCTGGTTTCCAGTTGTTCCTCATACATCAAGCCTTCGCTGCAAACACGACAATTCATAGTCTCGGTCGGTTCGTCCACGAGAACTTCAAAGATGAGAGTGTATTGGTGTTGAGCGACCAGATTCATTGTTACGAGCCCACTCTTGACAGCAATCTGACTCTCAGGATTGTCGTGCTGTCGGAAGCCGTCAAATCTGTATTGTTCCGGGTCGAACTCCAGGATAATTTCATTTGGCCTGACTGCCAGAGCTTTGATATCAATCAACAGAGCCTTGCCGGTTACGCGTGATTCAATTGAGCCACTCACACCGTCCAGATCGAAGGCGTCCCGGTCAAGCGCTACCAGTCCCTCGGAAATGCCATCAAGCATAAGAGTACCAGCCAGATGTGAGGGGTCCATTTTCATTCCCTCCAGGGAGCTTCCGGTCCACAACGAAAAGACCAGGAGCGCTGCCGCTGCGCCGGCAGCGAAACTTAGCCCATAGCGTGGGTTCAATACACTCCGCACGATTTCAACGATCGTCTGTCGCGGAGAAGATTCTTCTCTGGAATTGGTCTGATAGTGCTGACGAACCGAATGCATGACATTGGACTTGAGATTTGAAGGGGGCTCCACTGCTCCCACTTGATCAAGAATACAGACGGTGGCCTTGAGATCGTCGTAGTATTTTCGGACCTCTGCGTTTTCTGCCAGATGCTTCTCCAAGTCCTCTTTGTCGTCAGCAGATCCGCTTCCGTCAATCACCTTGTTCATCAGTTCAACAATTTTGTCATCAATCATATCCTACCATCCCTCGTTTGCGAAGCACCTGGCCCAGTAGTCGTCGCGCGGAAAATAAGCGTGACTTAACCGTTTTCTCGGGAATACCAAGTACGAAACTCAGATCCCGATATGTGAGGTCTACGAAATGTCTGAAGACTACGACCATACGATAATCAAGAGGGAGTTCGCCAACGGCATCCTCAACCACCTGATCAATCTCTTTCCGACGATATTGTTCCTCGGGCGTGCGAGCCGTGGATGCCAAGTTCTCTGGAATCTCACTCTGAGGCTTCCGGCATTTGATCCAGTTAAGAGATTCGTTAATAGTCATTCGATACACCCAACTAAAGAACTTGTATTTCGGGTCGTAGCTCTGAAGTTTCTCAAACGCCTTAGTAAATACCATTTGCGAAACATCCTGGGCATCATCACCATTACCTACGATCCTCAGAGCGGCATTGAATACCGGTTTCTGATACTTATCAACGAGCACCTCGAAGGCTTTCAGATCGCCTGCGAGACAATCCTGTACCAAGGTTCTATCATGATCATTATCAGCTTCTGTCATAAATACCATCTTCCGACAGGGAGGTTGGTGAGAAATATGAATCTCCGGTCAAATATACGTAAAAACGGATCATTACCTGATTACTCAATGTCAAAGACCTTGTCCAGACGCGCATAGTGGAACACCTCGCGGACATGAGGGCTCATGTTCACCAGTTTCAGGCTGTGGCCCTGATCACTCAATCGCTTGTATGTAATCAGCAGAACAGACAAGCCACCACTGGAAATGTACTCAAGTCCGGTAAAGTCTATTCGAAGTGGACTGGATATTTTGGCGAGTACTTCCTCTGCCTTTCTGGCTTGAGCAGCGTCCAGTCTGCCCACGAGTGATACGCTTCCATCATCTGTCATCGTGATATCAAACATGTTATTTATCCACGTTCTTTGTCATGGTGATTATGCTGTTTCCATTCTTGTATGTAAAATCGACGCTGTCCATGAAAACCCGAATTAAATGCAATCCCAGGCCTCCCGGATTTCCCTGCCGAAGGCGAGAATCGATGTCCTCCGGCCCGGGATACACAACATCGAATCGTTTGGCATCGCGGTCGATCAAGTTAACGACAATGGTTCGATCATCAGTAACAATACTAAGTGAGAGGCTCTGATGTGAGCTAAAATTGTGCCTGACAGCGTTAGTGAATGCCTCCTCGATAGCTAGACTGAGGGGGAGCCTGATTGTATCGTCCAGACTGTAGGCGGAGGCACATTCCTCGACGAAACTGAATACGTCATCAAGACTGTCAATGCTTCTGCGAAACTCGCGTTCCATAGTCCGCCGGTCATGATAGTGTTCTCTGATTCACTGTTATGTCAAGCTAAGGTGCCGACTAATGCGAAGTCAAAGAATTTCTGACTTGAGTTCTATCGTTCTAAAGCACCTTCAGAGAGACCATCAACTCATCGGACAAGTACTCTTGTTCATCAAAACCTGCTGCATAACCAACCGAGAAAGTCAATTTCAGTCGGGAAAGCAGCTTGAACCTCAGATCAAGCTGAGTACCGGCATTGAAATACGTGGTGCGATACTCCTCGTTGTCCAGATTCGTGCTTAAAACTGTTGAGAAAAGTGAACACCTGATCCACATGATATGAAGCGCCTGCCAGCCAAGATGACGGAAACGGATTGGAGGTAGATTCAAGTCTAGGACGGCCCGTGCGAAATTGGTGCCGCCTATGGCATTCAACTCAACCCCTGGAAAAGCATGAGTTTGACGATAGCGTTTTTCGGTTTTATAATCAATCCAGTTGTTGCCAAATCCTCCAAAAAAGAAATTGGCGAACGGGTTGTCCCTGTCTCCCGGTGCATAGCCTGCTGAGGTCCTCAACCAGATGGAGCTATGGTGCAGGGACAAGGGAATCCCGAAATCAAATCGAGTAGCAAACTTGGAGTAGAGTTTGCGATTTACATAGGTGTTGTTCGAAGTGAGATTCCACAGTATTCCCTTCTCGTGATCCACCGCTCCCAAAGAGGCTTTCCGGTTCTTGTAGGTCCAGGCACCATTAAGGGTAACGAACTCATCGAAAGTAGTCGCAATATTCTGGTAATCAGGCATTTTCTCCAGGCCACCGAAGCCGGTCAAACTCAGCCGATAGTCCATCACACGCGGCAGATCGTACAGGAGCGTCCTTTTGTATAGGAGACCCGCCGAGTATCCTTTGCGGCTTGTTTTGGTGGGTCCGAATAGATCGTAGAAATCAGCTCCATTGTAATTAAACGAGAATTGCCAGTTCAGATAAATATGGTGCCAGCCAACATGCCACCGTTCCTCCTGGGGCAAGCTTTGATTCGGAGTATATGAAACGGTCATATCGGAACTGTGGAATCCAACCGGCTCTTCGAGATTGACCCGAAAACCATAAGCTGGATACTCGCCATAACCTTCAACGATGGGATACATTGACACCAACCGGAAATTTGCCAGAGCATGATAGTTCCCTGTGCTGACGGTGAGAGAATCGAGATTGATGTCGGCCATAGAACCGACATTCCAGTCTCGCACAATCGGATATTCCCTGGCGATTTTATGACCAAGAAATGTGATGGCGCTAATGTCTTCCAATGGTCGGTGGGGAAGGATAGCCGGCAGGAATCCATCTCTAGTATATCTGAATGCGATCATGGAATCTTGTGAGACAGGGATCGGGTGGAACAACCCGGTCTCGCAGTTGCTCAAGGCTTCCATCGAATCAAGCTTGAAGTCATAGCGGAATATGTTGGAAGCCCCCGAGTAGTACGAGGAGCCATACAGGAATCGATTATCGTCAGAGAACACGAAACCGGCTGGAATGCTGTGACCGAACTCAAATAGTGTGGAGTACGACGAGTCACCGGCCACAAGAGAGTCTATGTTCATGGCAATCAGAGATTGTCGTCCGGAGATTTCCGAAAGTGCGGCGGTCACAATCTTGCCGTCACTGGAAATATCCAGGTCATAGATGTCCTTACCGTAGGGCCACGAATATATCTGATTCCAGTCATCGTAGGGATAGGGGACACGGGTCAGCGTGGAGATGCCGTTGTAATGTCGAACCCCCCATAAGGAGCTGTCATTCTCATTGAAGGCAAGATCACCCATCCTGAGGTCTTTCTGCAGGGTGCGGGTCTGCTTGGTTCTGGTATCAATAACTCTCAGATCGCGCCAGTCGTCATTGTCTGTTGTGTAGAAAAGTTGATGTCGGTGACGATCAAAGGCCATGGCCGACACATAGTAAAGAGCTGCCCCTTTGATATCGCACAACTTCCGTATCGATCCATCACTGATACTTATCGCAGCTATGTGAGCTACTTCCCCGGGATAGTTCACGGCTACATATATCTCACCTGACACTGAGTCATACTGAGCACGAGACAAAGAGCCAAGAGCTATTGGGGAGAGGTCACGATAGGGAGTTATCGGATATTGCCGAATACTATCCAGGTTGACCTGCTGAAACTCGTGTTCCCAATCAATCCACTGGTTCCAGGCGTCACCCAGTCCCATGTCGTAGACTTGCTTGAACTGTGATATGACATATGCTTTGCTACCTCCAACTCTTGCCACCCAGTCAATAAGACTTTCCGGACCATAGTGCAGGGCGAGGTAACTGAAAAACCGAGTTCCATATAGATACGATACAACTCCAACCTGAAAATCCGTCTGGGATCCATGTGATTCAACCCCGATAGGGTCATAGAACGAACTGCTATCCAACACCATGGTTCGGAACACCATCTCGTCGTAAGCCCCTTGAACACGTCCGATGCCGCCGGCCATCCAGGTTTCTAAAAAGACAGCAATCCCTTCATGGAACCAACGCGGGGCTGCCTGGCGAGGGTTGGTCATATAACCGTAAAGTATTGACAGGGGATTATCCGAAGTCTCACTCACTTTTCCAAAGAACATCTTGCGGAAGAACTTGTCTCGGCCGGTTGCCTGGTCCAGTGCCACAATGTGAACCAACTCGTGGTTCATGAATGTATTCATCCGTTCATTCGCCGGTGAAGTCTCGTAGGCGTAGCTGATAGGCGCCACCAATAACGATATCCTGTTTTCCGGAACCGCCGCTGCCCCGGCGTTCCCATAGTCAGCAATATCGAACATAGTTACAGTGACTTTTTCGGATGGTGTGTAATTTAGCAGTTCACGGTGGAACTTCATTGCGTTTTCGAAACACCGGGCTACATGAGGCGCAAGGTAGGCTTGTGTAACCTCGTTGTACAACAAACGCATGTTCTCGGTTTCGAGAGATTGGAACTGGGCACGGGTTCCAGGGCCAATTACCAGGACAATCGCCGCTACGAGAGCAATAATGTATTTAGACATGTGAATATTCTGAGTACAGACCCTTATACAAGTATCTGAGACGGATGCACATCTGCAGCTCAGATGTGCATCCTATCCCAGATTATTCGATGCCAACCGGAGTACGTCTGATTGTCACAAAGCTACATCAGAGCTCTGTACTCCGCGGAGTTGTCGCTACTTACTTCTCGATCGTCGCGGCCTTACCGGCATGGGCAATCATCTCCTTCATGAATTCCTGATGAGCTAAGGAGCGTTTGAATCCAGCGTGGGTCATAGCCTTCTGGAAACCGGTATTGCTCAAAGCCTTCAGGAGACCCTGGTTGCCGAGCATCTTAGTTAATAAACCCTGGTGTGAAAGAGTCCTCTCCAAGCCAGCATAGCCAAGCATTATCGGGAATCCGGAGTGCTTCATCATCACGCCAAATCCAGCGTTATTTAACATCTCCTGAAAGCCGGCATTGGTAAGCAACTCGAGGAAACCCTGGTTGTTAAGCATCTTAACAAAATCCTGGTTGGAAAGACTCGTGGCGAGTCCGGCATGGCTAAGCATTGTATTTATGCCGGCATGACTGAGCATTTCGCGGGTGCCGGCGTGTGATATCAATCTGTCGAAGCCGTACTGATTCAGCATCTGGAAAAAATTCTCGTCGGCGAGTTGCAAGTTAATGCCGGCGTGTGACAGCATCTCAGACATTCCATGTTTGGCCAACATCTCAGAGAAGTCTTCTTGGACCATCATCACCTGAAATCCCTCGTGGGTAATCATCTCCTGGAAGCCGGCGTTTCCCAACATCTCCGGGAACCCCGAATGCGTCATGGCCTCGCCAAATCCCTGGTGGTTGAGCAAGTCTTGGACGCCCTTGTCCACCAAAATTGTGCTGGCCCCAGCATGACTCATCATCTCGGCAAGGCCAACAAGGCCAGCATGACCAGCCATTCCTGTGAAACCAGCGTGACCCAGCATCTCCGCGAAAACATCATCGGCCAGGAGCATTTGGAAGTCCTGGTGTAGCATCAATTCCTGGAAGCCTGCGTTACCAAGCATCTCCGTGAAAACCTCATCGGCCAGGAGCATTTGGAAGTCCTGGTGTCCCATCAATTCCTGGAAGTCCTCATCAGCAATCAGTCGCTGGAAGTCGTCACTCTGCAATACTGACTGCAATTCGGGATCGTCAAGAATGACGTCGTCTTCAGATATTTGCTCGGCGCGATATGTCTCGGCAACTCCGATTGTACCGCGAGCTTCATCATCAGATGGCCCCTGTCCGCCAAAAGCGACAAACAAGACCAAGATGACCACAACTGCCAGTCCGCCGCCAAGGAATACCCAGGTATTCTTGCGCGGGGATCCACTCATCTTCGTAGCCATAACTACCTCCTATTAAATGACGATGTGTTCAATATGCTCGCCTTCCGTGCCAAACGCAACGCATATTTCACAGTTTGATTGTAAATTTTCTGACTGATACCGCTCTCCTCAGCTTGAAGTGGCAACACTTCGGTTCACTATGCTTAGCTTGAGAGGTCTTTCCATTTGATGCCTCGCTCTATACGAAAGTACAACTGAATCTCAGAGAAGTTGGTGTTGCATCTTAGATACGAAACTTTGTTTTCTGTGAACGCGGGATCCCTATTCGGGATGTGATCCCCTTTCCGACTCTCGATGATTATCCCAGCACAATAACAATCTTGACATGAGGACCTATCGTGACTAATTTTAGCAAGCAGCACAACAACCGGGAACAGATCATATCTGTATTGTTGTTATCTTTCTTGAGCTTGCAGCCTAATGACAATAATGAAACCGAATAGCAAGGAGTAAGTCGTGAGTAGCGAGGTACTATATACATCTAAGTCTACGACCAGGAGTCTCTGGCAAGAATATAGGATATATGAAGACCATGTTGAGTTTGCTACGCATCTCGGTCTTGTCTCCATACCGCTTGACGCCATCGAAAATGTTGATGTTCAGGAATCTGATGTGAAAGGTCTCTTGAAGGGTGATCTCAGACTGAAGAATTTCAAGCCGGCAATAAAAATAGACTGGGCAAATTTCCTGGAGCATGTGGTCCTGGACAGGAATGAAGGCTTCTGCAAGAGGTTCCTTTTCACTCCAGAAAACCCAAGTGAGTTCAAAGAGGTTCTGGATAAGCTTCTTGCAGCGCACAAGCAACGGTAGCGGTAGTAAACGGCAATAATGGTTTTCGTATCTGGTATTGAAGATAGTTGAAGGGAGATGGTAAGCTATGAAATGCCCTGAATGTTCGTACAACGCAATGTCATTCGGCAAATGTCTGGTTATATTCGACCCGAGGCGTATTCGTTGCCGGAATTGCGATGCCAAACTGAAATTGTCGCACCAATGGGTATCCACTTTCTGGGTCTCCATCGCTGTGGCGTTCGTTTTGGGTACACTTCACGCTCTATTGGACAATCTGTTCAGCTCAGACAACGTAGCGTTCTCTCTTGTCGTATGGGTTGCAGCCGCTTTGTGTTACGAGTTGGTATTCTGGAATTTTGCGACCTACGAAGTGATGGTTGTCGAGGAAACTAGTTCTTAGTCTACCCCTCGAATATCTGTGCCGCCTGACCGATAACGTACGGCCAAAAGCCTCAATCTGAGTGGCTTTTGGCACAGAGCGTCACACCAAATACGCGTAATTCACTATCACATCCCGAATCTGAGTCTTTATCCACATACTACAGAACGTTGCCATATGAGAATATTTTGTATACTGGGTTTTCCAAAGCAGGAAGATTCTTGAAATTTCCCTCGACAATAGATCATATTGACGGCAATTTGTATGAGTTGATATGTACAAGTGTTTGAACTGACTCGTTCTGAGAAAGGATTTCCTATGAAACGTCTGCTGATTTTATTCGCTGCAGCAATGGCCTTTATTTTCTGCGCCACAGTCAGCTCTGACGAGGCCAAGGAAGACAAGGGGGCCGCGCATGAGTATGTAGGCGTCAAGAAATGTAAGATGTGCCATAAGAAAGATGGTATCCATGAGAGTTGGCTGGCTACAAAACACGCTACCGCCTGGGACAGCCTTTCGGCCGAAGATCAGAAGAACAAGGCTCTGGCACCCTTCTACACTACGGGCACAACGGCCAAAGATGTACTATTGACGGGTGTCCAGTGCGAAGCTTGTCATGGTGCAGGTTCAGATTATAAGAAGAAGACCGTCATGAAAGACCGTGACAAGGCAGTAGCAGCTGGATTGATAATCCCCGACAGCACCAGCTGCATGGTGTGCCACAATGAAAAAGCCCCTGGAGTGTTGGGCACGACCGCCAAAGATTTCAACTTTGAGAAAATGAAACTCACCGGTATTCACGCTGATATGAAGAAGCCAGAGGGTAAATAGCTTTCGGTTTTCGTTTATAGTGAAATTTAAAAAGCGCCCCCATTGGGGGGCGCTTTTTCTATTGCTTCATATGCGCGGATGAGCAGTGTTGACAAAGGTTTGAGTCTAATCAGGTGACTGTGAATCATTGTCCTCTTGCTTGTCAACAACTGTAGCGTCATTACTTGATTTGGTACTCTCAGATTCCGATGATTCTACTCCAGGAACATCACCGTCGATTGTAACAATATCGTCGTTCGATACCTCAGACAGGTACTCAGCGAGAGCAGGATCATCGGGGTGCTCATGCTGATAGAAATCCAGCGGCATCTTGCCATTAATCCAGGCCGGGTTCATGGGATAGACCGCAGGGCTGAACACAGTCGAGTACAGGTGCCATACCAAAATAGCCAGGGCAGCCAGCCAAGCTTCGTAGTAATGGACTACGAGCATGACATCAAGGAAGCCCTTGGGAAAAAACTCCACTGCTACATTGTCAAACCATAGGAGATATCCGGTGACAATCATCACAACTGATCCCCAAGCCAACGCCCAGTACTCGGCCTTCTCCACATAGCTGAATCGTCCTGCGCGCGGTCGTTTGTGTTTCGACCCCAGATTATATTTCATCATTTGCATGAAATGACGGAAGTCACTGAATTTCGGGAACATATCCCGGAGAAAATCGCGTCCGCGGCGCGTTGCCAGAAAGATCAGATGCCAGAGCGCGGAAAGCGTAAATATGACAGCAGCCACACGATGTAATATGCCACGCATAGGAAATCCGCCATCCCAGCCAAAGAACCACTCTACCCAGAAAGCATCAGAAAATCTCAGGGAGAATCCAGTTATCACGAGCAAGATGAAACTAATCATCAGGAACCAATGCTGAGCTGTTTCGTTTCTGGTCATGCGGCGGATCTGTCGCCGGAGCATGATGAGATGAATCTGCTTGCGAAGATCAGCCAGCCAATGTACCACCATAGCCCCAATGATAACTATGATAGCTATGACATAGATGTCAGCCACAACACCGGCAATTGGTGTTGTCGAGATCCCGGGAGTACCGTGGACAGGTGTTTGGGCCAGCTTTTCGGAGATGTTGGGATGACATTCACCGCAAGTGGCTTGCAGATTATTCGCGTTGACGGGCGATTCCGGATCTCTACTGGGAAGGATTTTGTGCGCGCCGTGGCACGAGGCACAATTGGCCACAGCCACATCTCCGGCCTTGCTTTTCAAACCGTGGTAGCTATCAACCCAACTCTTGAGGCGGTCAGTCGGTAGTCCATACTTCGCATTGAGGCGAGCTGATTCATGACAGGGGGAACAGGTTGCTTCTGCTACTCGTGCATGGCTTACTAAGGAACGCGGATCGGAAGCGGAAAGAATTCCATGCTCACCGTGACAGTTCGTGCAGACCGGTGGATCTGTTTCTCCCTGGGTCGCCAGTATGCCGTGGATTCCGGCATGAAAGTCATCTCTTGCTCCCGGATGACATTTGCCGCACGTCTCTGGAATGTTAAAATGGTTGATTGATGATTCATGGTGTCCCGGACCCAGAATCCTGTGAGCGGTACCCGATGTCGAATGGCAGTCATTACAAGTAGCAGCGAGACTCACGCCGCCGCCTGAGGCTTTGCCGTGCACACTGGTCTTGAACGCAGTCAATACTTGTCTGCTGTAAAGTAATTCGTGCTGTTCAATCATGTCCTGATCTTCATGACACCGATTACAAGTCTCCGGGACATTTCGGACATTGACCCGCGAATCAATGTCAGTCACAGGCAGGATATCATGTCTGCCATGGCAATCAGCACACGTTGGGATACCTTCTCCCCTATCAGAAACTTTCATACGACCGTGCCACTGATAGACCTCTGTCTCAGTGTCGTGACATTCCCCACAATCTACGAGAGCAGTCGGTTCTTCGTCGTGCGGAAGCTCTACTATCGAACTGTGGCAATCAACACACAAAAAATCGTTGTGCACTGAGGACACGAGACAGGAATCATACTGAGGTGCTCGCTCCCCGGAAGCCTCTTCATGACAATCCAAGCAGTCGGCATTTTCGATCTGCCCGTTAGCTATCACAGGACAGATCAGAAGGACTGCAAACACAATCGCCAATGATTTTGTAAGTGTTACCTTCATATTTGGAAACCGCAGATTGCCGACCACAACAGAGCTAACCGCGCCGCGTTCCGATAAACTGAAGTGACGCTCCGAGGGTCGATCATTTACAAGTTGGGCCGCCGAGATGGCGGCCCAACAATATGGAACAACTCACTAATCCTTCGATCAGAAGTCCATCTTTACACCGGTTCGGATCATAAACATCTGTCCGGTTTCGTCTCCATAAACATAACCGGCATCGTCCTTGAGATCAGCAAAATCACCATCAAGTGTGATAGTAACATCGGATGCGATACGATACTGGATGCCGGCTGAGAAGCCAAGTAGTTTGTACTCAAGGTTTGAGTACTGGTCCATTTCATCGAAAGTGAAATCCTGGTGGCCAAGTTCCGGATCACCCAGATCATTGACCAGCCGGTCTTCGACATCGGGCATTATCACCTGTTCATATTCTGCTTTCGACATAGTATAGCGAACCATACCATTGATGTTTACTTTAGGTGAGGCCTGCCAGCTGGTGCTAAGATACAAATTCTGAACGTCGGTCTTATAATCGGCCATGGTATACATGGAACCGTAATGTTTAGCGTCTCCAACTGAGTCGCGTGATAGACCGCCGCCTCAGCCATCGAAGAGAGCGACCGTAATCGGACCTCTCGATTTCTGATGCGAGAGAGTGAACCCGGCTGTCACTACTGTTCTGCTGTTGGGTATCAAGTTCAGGAAAAGATTCGGTTGAACACTGAGATGATTGACGTCCAGGGAGTCAAGATCGTTATTCTTGTCATAGGATCCTTTGACCCCGAAGTTTACATTTACCTTCGAAGTTGGACGCCAGGAAGAACTCCATTCAACTTTGTGAGCTACAGTTGGCTCGGTTGTGATGTTCTGGTACCGGATCTCCTCGCGCTGGTGATAGAATATAGTAGAACCACCACCGGCCGGGGTGAGCAGATCGCGACCGACATCCTCAAAGAACCCACGACCGGACATAAAGGGATCCGTCGTCTTTTCAAAACGGTATTTCAGAGACGTCGAGTATTTCAGACCTTTGCGGTAGCGCAGCTTGGCCTGACCCCTAAGAGTGCTGGTTGTCCAGCCTTCATCAGGTACCGGGTAGTCGTCACGATCGACACGGTCATAACCGGCCAGAATCGAAAGGGTCATCTTCGGCGTAATACGACTTATGAACTCCGCTGAAACCTTCGCCACACTACGATCCAAAGAAGAGTATCTCGTGTGATCAAAGTCCTCGGTCCAACCGGGGCGCCCTTCGCGGAAGGTCGGCAGATCGATGAATATATCATCAGCGGTTAGTCGCACCATCGAAGCCTTGGCAATCAGCCGCGACTTGGGAGACAACGGCACCGCATAGCTTAATGCCCCCGACAAGGCGTCAGTGGACAGGTCGGTCCTGTCGTTGGTCGCTTTGCTGTAGCCAAACGATGAAGCCAGGCGCCCTTTACCCACTTTGCCTTTTAACCGCACCTTGTGCGATATCTTCTCTGTTCTGGGCAGAGCAGCGTAAGGTTGAGTAGTGTCTGAATACACTAACCGGGTAGGAAATTCAGAAAGGTACGGCTCTGCATCTATATTCCAGGGATGTACTGCTTCATCCCACCGAGCCTCAGGATCGGCCATGCCTGATTCGAAAAGCCGATACCCAACGGTGTATCCAACATCGAAATTGCTTACCTCAGCCTCAAGACCGGCCTCGACCGTATGGGTCCGCTTGTCAACCGCCACCGTCTCGGATGTTAGGTGGCAACTGAAACAGTGAGTGGAAGCGATCGCCTGCTCGGTGCCGTTTTTCAGAATACTCCGATGAGCGGCAACGAAACGGACCTTTCCCTTTTCTGAGAGAAGCAGGCTAACCTTGCTCAGGATTTCCTGTCGGGTGTAGTTGTAGTCGGCTCCGGGATCGGTAATATCATGGGTTAGCATCTTGGCAGCGGCAGCTTCCTTGGCGGCAATATTGGTCAGAAGGTCCTGTCCGTTCTGAATTACCATTGAACGGTAGCTCAACTCGAAACTAAGCCGATCACCGGATACGGCGTGAAGAATGGCTCTCATATTCTGATCATCGAAATAGTAACTGCTAAAGCTCAGTAGTTTGCCTTTTGATCGGGACATCAAGTCCAAACCAACCTCGGGCAACATCTCAGTATTGCCGAGGTTATACTCGCCGATCTTCTTAGCGTTGTCCGTAAACTCCGTGTAGTGCGAACCAATCCAGACCGAGTAATTAGTCACGGCCTGGTCCGTTTCGCCTGCCAGAACCGAACCGGATAAAACCAGAACGGTCAGGCAGACACTTAGCAATGTAATTGTCTTCTTCATGTTCTGCTCCTATCTGGTTAAGGCGCCGCCGCCGGTTGTAATTGACTGGGACGGCAGGTCTGTCCCATGAACCGTAGTATGGCACTGTGTACATTTGGTCAGCATGCCAGTTTTCCAACCGTCCGGCGTAGACATGGTGGTCCTGTCTGGTGCGGTGGCAGGTGGCGTGAAGGACCCATCAAGGCCATCAACCGTGGCATGGAAGTGCATCGGATGACAATTGAGACACAGAGCCGGCTCGTTCTGCTTGAGAAGGTTGTTGGCCACTGAGCCATGGGCCGTATGACACATCATACAGTCTTCGCTAACAGGCGCGTGCTCGAAGACAAATGGACCTTCCTTTTCAGCATGGCAGCCGAAACAGAGTTCTCGACCAGTCCCGTTTTGCGCCAGCGGCGCATCTTCTCCATGGACACCGTGGCAGTCCAGACAGGACATCTTACCTTCAGCAATGGGATGTCTTGAAGGCATAAATGACTCTGCGCGGACCTGAGTGTGGCAACCATAGCATAGTTCGGTGGTCGTCGTGCTGGTCTTGGAGCTGTGTGCCTGGTGAACTGTGTGACAGTCGGCGCAGGTTACTCCGGCGGCACTGTGACCACTGAACATCCAGTTGTCGAAAGTATGTCCGTCGTGACAAGTAAGACACAACTGGGTGCCGCCAAACTCATCATGTTTGGCAGGATTGATGATACTCTCTGGCTCACCTTCTTCAACGTGCTCAAGCGCTGAACCGTGGCAAGACTCACAACTCTGACCCTCCATGCGTCCTATTTCTCCAAAATAAGTCCCGTGAGTCGTTTGTTCAAAGGCTGCGACCAATTCGTCGTGGCAATCCGCACATGTTTCGTCCGGCACTCCACCCACAGACGTAATGGCACAGCACAACACGCTTCCCACGACAATGAGAAGTATGATAGGGACCGCTGTCCCGAATCTTGGGCCAGCTTTGTTAGCGATTGTCATTTATTACCTCCGCAACCTTTGCATGTATCTATAGTTTCATTGTGACAATTAGTCAATTTGGCCGGAGAAAGAGCCAATCAGGTGCTCACTCCACACTCAATCCTTTCACATAAATGGGAATGTTGTTGGCAACAACTTCTTCAGGTTTGAACGTCTGTCTCTGATACCCCTTCCACAGGGTGTCTGATAATGAACAATCGAAAACCATACCAATGAAACAACGAGCCGTAATCTCGCTTCGACCGGGACTAGCCAGCTTCTGCATCGCCAGACGATCAAGTTGGTCTTTCAGAAACGATGCTAAGTTGCCACGGATCACCCGGTAGACCTTCTCTGCTTCCTTATGTCCACTCAAGCTCGAATAGAGTAGCAGGCGATATAAGTCCTGGTTGGTGGTGAAAAAACTTAGAATATGTTTGGCCAGACCACTGAGTATGGCCTCCAGAGAAGTTTCTGATTGGAGTCGCTGAAACAACTCATCACATCTAGCACGGGCTGGTATTTGCTGTAGTACAGACTTGAAAATATCATCCTTCGAAGCGAAATGGCGGTACAGAGCCGGCTCTGTTATGTCACAGGCGGTGGCGATATGTCTGACCGTAGTTTTGTCATAACCCTGCTCAGCGAATAACTGTGTTGCTTGTTTGAGGATCAGGTCTTTTCGTGAACCGCCTTGGCTATTCATTTCACAATTCCAGACGTGGTTAGTTATCGTTCACTAACTTAGTGAATCAGATCACAAGTGTCAACTCAAAAAAACAGAACTTGTCGATCTCTACTACGCCCGACATCGATCTGGAAATACCGTCCAATAAATATCTCGTAAACACCTGATTTTTTAGTAAAGAGGTTGTTTGTTTTCAGAAAACTCGAATTGAGGTTGAGCTGTTGCGGAGGATGACAATTAAACAGGTCGCAATACAACATACTAAACAGTAGTTTGTCAACCTCGTCTGTCAGATGATCAGGTGTCTGGTGAGCGTAGAAGTCAAGCCGCGATCACACCCGCACAGTAATTACTCATTGAGTTGTGGAGAAGTCTCCGGCGTGAAGATGCCATCTCCCATTCATTCTTACTCCTGATAAAGTGGAACCGACTGTCAACTCATCAGAAAATCAATGGTAAGAAAACTGCAGGAAAAATCTTGCGATGGCCGTCAACACTAATTATCTTCTGGTAACCCCAAGTGCAGACTCCCTTGACGTTCCTTCCCGGGGTTGTTTCTGTTAGGACAAAAATAGACCGAGAGGCGATAACATGAATGCTGATGCAAGTCCTATTCTTGTAGTTGGAGGGGGCATAGCAGGAATGACTGCGGCCCTGGAAGCAGCTGAGGTTGGCTATCGCGTTATCCTGGTGGAAAAAGAGGCCTATCTGGGTGGGCGCATTGTGCGCATGTATCGATATTTCCCTAAGATGTGCCCCCCCACATGTGGGTATGAAGTCAACATTCGCAGGATCAGACAGAACCCCAGGATAACGGTTCACACGCTCGCTACAGTAGAAGAGATTACCGGCGAGGTGGGTGACTTCAGAGCCATCATCAAAGTCAAGCCAAGATTTGTGACAGGGAAAGTTGCTCTGGACGATTCTATGGTTGACCAGTTGTCATCCGAACGATTGAATTCATTCAACTACGGGATGGATAAGACCAAAGCGCTCTACTCGCCCCATGATATGGCCTATCCATCAACCTATGTTCTTGATCGCGAGGCGCTGTCTGAAGAGGATGCGGCTAAACTCACTGACACATTTCCGGACGGTGCGATTGATCTCGACATGATAGAAAAGAAGATAAAGGTAGACGTTGGGGCCGTTATCGTAGCAACCGGCTGGCATCCTTATGATGCAACCAAGCTCGACAACTTGGGGTTCGGACAATGTCGGAATGTGATTACCAACGTCATGATGGAGAGGCTAGCCTCCCGTAATGGTCCCACCGAAGGCAAGATTCTCAGGCCATCGGATGGCAAGCCGGCCGAGAATGTGGCCTTCGTGCAGTGCGCGGGTTCGAGGGATGAAGACCATCTCCCATATTGTTCGGCGGTCTGCTGCATGGCTTCATTGAAACAGGCCAGATATCTCCGGGAGAAGAACGAAAACGCAAAAGCCACTATTTTCTACATTGACGTCCGTACAATCGGTCGCGAAGAGAAGTTCTACTACGATCTCCTGGAAGATGATAATGTGTCCTTTGTGAAGGGCAAGGTCGCCAAGATCAGTGAAGACGCCGGCAGCAAGGACTTGCTACTTGATGTCCAGGATACTATGTCGCGTGACAATCTGCACGAGAAGTACGATATGGTAGTTCTGGCGACTGGTATGGTGCCTAACGGTGTCGATTTCAAAGTACCGTTCGAATTGAAGTTTGATGAGTATGGTTTTTTTGACGACTCGGCCAAGATGGAAGGCATTTATGCCACCGGTTGTAGTCGGCAACCGTGTGATGTCTCCCGAACGACAAAAGGTTCCACGGCGGCCGCACTGAGAGCGATACAGTGCCTCAACGGAGGGGAATGATATCATGGATGACAAAATCGGCGTTTTCATCTGCACTGGATACGGAATTGCTGAGGCCCTTGATATTGATGCCCTGAGCAAAGTAGCCACCGAAGAATTCAGCGTGCCGTATTGCAAAATGATAAGCTCGTGCGAACCGCATGATCTTGAATCCGTCCGTGAAGACATAAAGAGGGAAGGCCTTACTAAGGCCGTGATTGCCGGAGTTTCTCCCCGTCACTATGAGGGTGACGCTTTTGCCAAGGGTGTGATTGTGGAGAAATTCGCACTACGTGAGCATGTGGTGTGGTGTCAGCCACCTAATGAGGAAGACACCCAGATGTTGGCCGAGGATTATCTCCGCATGTACATCACCAAGGTTCAGAAGATGGCCCTGTTGGAACCATTTCAGGCGGAGGAAACAATCGACAAGAGCATCCTGGTTGTTGGAGGCGGAATAACCGGAATGACCTCGGCACTGGAGGCTGCCCGAGCCGGGTACGAGGTCCGCCTCGTAGAGAGAACCGACAGACTGGGAGGATGGCTGGGCAAACAGCACAAATCGGTCCCAACCAAACCACCTTTCCGCGATCTTGAAGATACCGGTATCGAAGCGCTTGTCGCCGAGATCGAAGGGAATCCACTCATCAAGACATATATGTCGGCCAGTACGAATGCGATAACAGGTGCGCCGGGGCTGTTTGATGTCACGCTGAAATCAGCTGACAACGGCGGTTCTGAAGGTGCGGTTCTCGATAGCTTCCGGGTTGGTTCTATCATTCAGGCCACTGGTTGGAGGGCATCCGATCCCCGTGAGAACCTGTCCTATGGCAAGGTCGACGATGTCATCCGGAATGTGGATTTGGAGGAGATGATCAAGACCCAGGGGCGTATTACTCGTCCCTCGGACGGCAAGGAAGTGAAGAGCATTGCCTTTATCCAATGCGGTGGTTCTCGTGTCAAAGAGCATCACTCCCATTGTTCATCGATCTGTTGCCTTACTTCGCTCAAACAAGCCATATACCTGCGGGAAAGCGATGAGAACGCCAAAGCGTACATTTTCTACGAGTTCATTCGCACTCCCGGGCAGTATGAAGATTTCTACCGCAGAGTACAGGAGGACCCCGGGGTTTTTCTGACCAAGGGAGATGTCGCTGATGTAACTCGCGGTGAAGACGGTAAACTCGTTGTAACAGCCAGGAATACCATGCCCGGTGAGAACATCCAGGTAAATGTTGATCTGGTAGTCCTGGCCGCCGGAATGGTACCCAATTCTGCGGACGGTGAGGCTATTCGAGCGTTTGAGGATGCGAAACTTACCGCAGCCAAGGGAGAATCCGATATCCAGCGGGCGGCCGCAGCCGAAAAGGTTGAGGAACTCAAGCATCACGAAGGTACCGAAATACTCAACCTCGTATATCGCCAGGGACCTGATTTACCGGTCCTTGAATACGGTTTTCCTGATTCGCATTTCATCTGCTTTCCTTATGAGTCTCGACGTACCGGCGTCTACGCCGCCGGATGCGTCCGACAACCTATGGACGGTCTTGGCAGTCGGGATGACGCCACCGGTGCAGCGCTGAAGGCAATTCAGTGTGTTGAGATAACCTCCCGCGGTGAGTCAGTCCATCCACGCGCATGCGATAAATCCTTGCCGGACTTCTTCCTGCAAAGATGTACTCAATGCAAGCGTTGTACCGAAGAGTGTCCTTTCGGCGTTCTCGACGAAGACGAAAAGGGTACACCACAATTATGGGCAACCAGATGTCGTCGGTGCGGGACCTGTATGGGTGCCTGCCCGGAGCGGATTGTTTCATTTAAGGACTTCTCTGTCGATATGGTCGCTTCCATGATCAAGGCCGTCAATGTACCCGAGGAATTCGATGAAAAGCCGAGGATACTTGCGCTCCTTTGTGAGAATGACGCCTTCCCGGCCATGGACCTGGTGGGGCAACACCGCCTGCAATTCAACCCGTATGTACGAATCATACCGGTGCGATGTCTCGGCTCTGTTAACTCGGTGTGGGTCACAGAGGCTATATCGGCCGGGTATGACGGTGTGGTTATGATTGGCTGCAAGTACGGTGATGATTATCAATGTCATTTCATCAAGGGTAGTGAATTGGCCGACTATCGGGGTGAGAATATTAGAGAGAAGCTGACCCAAATGGCCATGGAGAATGAACGAGTGGAACTCCATCAACTACAAATCTCCGAGTACGAAGAACTCCCTGAGATTTTCGCAAAGTTCCAGGAGGAAGTAATCGAGAAGTTTGGCCCGAATCCGTTTAAGGGAATGTAATTGACAGGTAGCAGTAGTCTGACAAATGGGGTCGCTCGTTTGAGCGGCCGGAGGACATGAGACATTGGATACTGCCGAGAACAGTTCGCAAGAAAAGCCGGAAGCCGGAACCCACGAGGTTCTTAACACAACTGACGAAACCTCTGCTGTCAACGCACCGGTCTTGATCGAACCGGATTTGGGTTTCATCCAAGCGCTGGAGAAACAGGGCGGCCAGACTCTCAAGCAGTGTATCCAATGCGGTACCTGCGCGGGAACTTGTATGATCTCCCCCGACAAGAATGCTTTCCCTTGTAAGGAGATGGCCTGGGCCGCATGGGGAATGAAAGAGCGTCTGATGATCGATCCTGACATCTGGCTCTGTTACCAGTGCAATGATTGCTCGACCAGATGCCCGCGTGGAGCCAAACCGGGATATGTTATGGGGGCACTCCGGCAGGAATGTGTTCAGCACTTCGCCTTCCCTCGCTTTCTTGGCCGATGGGTTAATCAGCCCCAGTGTCTGCCGTTGCTGGCGGGTATTCCAATTGCGTTGCTGGCGCTGGCGCTGTATCTGAGAGGTCCGGTCGAGAAGCTATTGGGTATGTCGAGGGGTACCGGTGACGAAATTGTGTTCGCCTACTCTCACATGTTTCCCCACTGGTTGCTCAACAGTTTCTTTGGTCTGTTCACGGCACTGATGATCTTTACCGTCGTGGTCGGGGTGAATCGTTTCTGGCTCGCGATGAATAGTTCAACTGCGATGGGTGCGGTCTATCCACCGGTCAAAGGGCTATGGCCAAGTATCGTTACGGTGATTAAAAATATCTTCACCCACGATAAGTTCTCTACCTGCGACAAAGCGCACATTCGACTTTGGTCACACACGTTTGTTTTCTTCGGATTCCTGGCTCTGACATTAGTGACGCTGTGGGTGATCACCGCCAGAATCAACCCGCTTATTCAGGGTAATTTCATTTACCCCTTCAGCTTCTTTAATCCGTGGAAAGTGCTTGCCAATGCTGGCGGTCTGGCCATGATAATTGGTTTGGTGCTGATGATTCGTGATCGGGTCAAGAACGCTGAGAAGTACGGAGCAGGTTCCTATTTCGATTGGTCGCTTATCGCGATTTTGCTGGCGGTATTGTTCAGCGGGTTCTTCACTGAAGCGCTGCACTATGTTCGTTTGGAGCCACACCGACACTTGATCTATTTCGTGCACCTGGTCTGTGTTTTCATGTTGTTGATGTATCTGCCGTATTCCAAGTTCGCCCACATTGTCTATCGCACCACCGCTCTCGTTTTCGCCGAATACACTGGCCGCGACAATTCGGAGCAGCGTGTTATTAGCGTTGAGGGTAAGACATCTGGAAAGGAGGAAGTGCATGCCTGATAATCCAACGAAAAACGCATTCGAAGATAGACAGGCTCTCCTGACCGTAGTCATTCTGGTGGTTATTCTGCTGCCGTTGGTTTTCAGCGTCGTATCGTTTGTCTCTACCGAGCAGGCTGAGAGTAGTGAGCTGTTTCTCGAGATGCCTGATCCCCAATATAAGAATTGCGTCAAAGATACTGACTATATGCGCTACCATCATTGGGAACTGCTGCGGCAGATTAGAGAGGAAGTGGTGCGATTCGGCTTTAGAAAAGACCTGAGCCTCGATAAGTGCCAGGAGTGTCACACGAGCCGGGAGCGGTTTTGTAACAGTTGTCATGATGCAACTAGTTTGACGCCTGATTGTTTCGAATGTCATTACTATCCGTAAACAATTCGGCTCATGAGAAAGTAGATAAAGAATGGACAGAAGGGATTTTCTTAAGACGGCGGGAGGCACTTTATTGGCGGGGACGTCATGTGCCTATGCCTTCCGCTTCCTGACCTCAGCTGGCTGGGCAAGTGCGGATATTCCATCGTCCGGCAAGAAGTGGGGGATGATTGTTGATCTCACAAAATGCCGGGAGGGCTGTACTGCTTGCATGGATGCTTGTCGGCACGAGAACAACGTCGCCCATTTCGGGGATGAACGGTGGGATATTCATTGGATCAAGAAAGTCAAGGTGGAGAGTCAAGTCGGTCACAAAACCATGGAGAAGAACGTGATGTTGCTGTGTAATCACTGCGATAATCCTCCCTGCGCCCAGGTTTGTCCCGTCCAGGCCACCTACAAGCGTGATGACGGCATTGTTATCATCGATCATCACCGGTGCATCGGCTGCCGGTACTGTATGATCGCCTGCCCCTATAACGCCCGGCAGTTCAATTTTAGAGATAACGAAGAATGGCCCAATAAAGATCGTCCCAAAAGGTCCCATGGAGTGGCGGAGTCATGTACTTTGTGCGCCCATCGTCTTGATGTCAGCCGCATGCCCGCCTGTGTCGAGGCGTGCGAACAGGTGGGGGCTGGGGCTCTGCTGGTGGGGGACATAAATGATCCTGACAGCAACATCTCTAAGATTGTGACAACTGGGGCTGTAAAACGTATCAGAGAGGATTTGGGTACGGAACCTAAGGTCTATTACATCGGCCTTTAGGCCGGGACCGGCGAGGAATTGCATGGATATGAAATTCGATAGCATTAAGGGAGACTCGGCCCAGTATCGGATGCTGATGATCGTTTTTGCGGCTATGGCCGTGGCGGGCGTGGGCTCCACCTGGTGGGCCATCGAGAAAGGACTCTGGGTCACTGGAATGTACAACCGCGTTCCCTGGGGTCTTCAGATCGTCATGGCGGTTTACTACATCGGTCTGTCGGCTGGATCGCTGGTAATCTCGGGACTGTACGGTGTCTTTGGAAAACAGGAGTACAAACCGTTTGCTCGAATCGCCGTCTATGTAGCTACTCTGTTTCTGATAGCCGGTCTACTCTCAATCCTCACTGACCAGGGAAGGATGGATCGAGTTTTCGTTGAACCGTTTGTGTATTTTAATCTTCAATCCATGTTTTCTATCAACCCGATCCTGTACATCGGACACATATTGATATGCATCGTATATCTGTGGGCTCTGTTTTACGAGAAGAAAACACTGACCAAGGTAATTGCGACGCTGGCTTTTGGCTGGGCTTTCTGTGTCCATACTGGAACCGGGGCGATTTTCGGCTTCGGAGCGAGAGTCCTGTATGAATCGCCACTGTTACCGGCAGCTTTTGTGGCCGCTGCTATGGCTTCCGGGACGGCCCTGATGATTGTCCTGATTGTGGGGTTGTTCAGATTCACAAAGCGCCACCTTGATGACGAACTGATAGTCTGGTTGGGGAGATTCCTGGCCATCTGCGTCATTGTTGTTCTGTATTTCCTGTTTGTAGAGAATGCTTATCGCGCCTACGTTGTAGAATTGCGTCCTGCTGCCATCTATTATCTATTCGGCGGTTTTCATAGTGTGCTCTTCTGGATTGGTCTGATTCTCGTTGGCCTGGTAACGCCCTTGTTAATTCTCTTCCGAAAAACAACCGGACAATCAGTGCCGTGGATTGTATTTGCTTCCTGTTTGGTGATCTTCGGAATCCTGTGTGAGCGCTACGTTATTGTCTTGCCGGGTCTAACCCACGGGTCGGAGATTTTCCCCGGTATGCATATTACTCAGTCAGTCGTTGAGGAAGGAATTGCTTCCTACGACATCAGCTACGTTGAAGTACTTCAGGCGCTGGGAGTATTTGGTGTAGTCGCCTTCATGTTTGGCTGGGGGTTGAAATACTTGAAGCTGTTGCCCTCCGAAGCAAGAGTGCTTCATAGCTCATCGACCAGCGATTCTGCAGGTAATAAGACATGACGGGAGATACGGATCGGTAGTTGATCTGAATGCGAAAAAACAACTGGAGATGTGTTCGAGAGTTGGCTCTCTGAGTCCTTCGTGCCATCACTTGAACGCATTACTGTCACCTCATGATTGCTGAGCATTATCAAATGTCAGGTTCATCTTAGTCACCATGAAACCGATGCAACTATTTTGGAAACTTGGCGCTGTTCTCGCCCTTATCATTACCTTGGCCCTGGCAACGATGGGCTATGTCAATAATCGAGCTGAAGAGAATGATGCCATACTCCGGGCGCAGGAAACAGCTTTAGCGTACCACACAACTGTCCATAACTATCTGATCTCTGATAGCACCCACGACAAAACCAGTATCCAAACGCTTGCTCGATCACTGGCAGAAGGCAATCCCCGTTGCAAGAGCTTCCACCTGATCTCTGGAGAAGGTGAACCGAGAACTCAAACGATCAATCTGTTCACCGAACCTGGCACGGACGAAAGGACTGTGTCAGTTTCTATGCCCGCTATCAATGATGAAGGCTGCCGGACAGCGGGCTGTCATGTCCAGGCTGATGTTTCTTCCGTACTGGGACTCCTGGTTACGGACTTTCCGTTGAAGGAGGTTGATGACCGCATCACCCGCAGCAATCAACTGACCTTGTTAGCCATCGTGATTGCTATCCTGCTCAGTTACTCCATCACCTGGTTCCTCATAGTTCTGTTCATCAAGCGGCCTATGGCCGGTTTGGCGGAGGCCATGAGCCAGCTGGCTGACAAGAAACTGGATATTCGTGTGGAGGAAGACGGAGAGGACGAATTTGGCTCGGTGGCCTCATCCTTCAATGATGTTGCTGCTTTGCTCTCCTCGGCAATGCTGGAATTGCATAAGACGCAGAATTACCTGCGGGGCATACTGGATAGCTCCGCCGATGTTGTCATAACGGTAAACTCCTCCGGCAAGATCCGGACGTTCAACACCGGTGCGGAGGTTGTACTGGGCTATTGGCGAATGGACGTAATCGGGAAACCGATTGAGATGCTCTTTGCCGATCCCCAGGAAAGATACGTGGCTATTGAAAAACTGAAGTTCTCCGACAATGTCTCAAACTATGAAACTCAATTTCGAACCAAAGACGGAGAAGTCAGAGACATACTGCTATCACTGTCAAGGCTCCGGAATGCGGCCGGGGAAGTTATCGGCACTATCGGGATTGGCAAGGATCTCACCGAGGAGAAACGTCTTCAGAAAAAACTGGTCCAATCTCAGCGTCTGGCCGCGATCGGAGAGGTCTTTACGGGCATTCAACACTCAATGAAGAACATGTTGAATGCCTGCACCGGTGGGGCTTACATGGTCAGGATCGGTTTGGCCAAGGACAACCGAAAGATGCTTGAGGAAGGATGGGGGATGGTTCAGGAGGGGATAAACAGAATGAAAGATATGTCGTCAGATATGCTCAAGTATGTGAAGGAGTGGAAGCCGAGACCCGACCGAATTGATCTGAGTCAAACTCTGTCCGACATTTACCGGGTTGTCAGAGAAACTGCGGCTGGGAGAGGAATAGCCTTCGAACTGAGTATTGCCGCTGACTTACCGACCATTGTGTGCGATGGCCCGATGATACATTCGGCGGTGATGGACATTGTATCCAACGCCCTGGATGCCTGCTCCTGGAAGGATTACGGAGATGACGAAAAGCCGAACGTGGAAATGAGTGCACGCCTGTCTGAAGATGGCCAGGAGTCGATCATCGAAATCAAAGATAACGGAATCGGCATGACTGAAGAAGTGAAAGCAGACATCTTCACTCCGTTTTTCAGCACGAAAAGTAAGGCGGGAACCGGATTAGGCTTGTCCATTACATCAAGAATGATTAATATCCACAAGGGAAAGATTGAGGTTGAGTCTGAGCCCAACCAGGGTGCGCTTTTTCGTATCATCCTTCCCGTTGGCGGAACTGGCAGTACAAAGGAGAGTAGTGATGGCAAAAAAAGTTCTGGTAGTTGACGACGAGGAAATCACACGGAAGTTTCTTTCGGTCGCCCTCGAAGAGAATGGCTACGTACCGATACAAGCATGCGATGGAAAGGAAGCGCTGGAGAAGATAGGAATCGAAAAACCAGACCTGGTTCTTCTAGACGTTATGATGCCTAAGAAAACAGGTTTCGTACTCTTCAAGCAGCTTCGTAGGAATGAAGAATACAAGGATATTCCGGTTATTATGTTGACGGCCGTGGCGGAGGTTCTTGGTGATCTTGATACCCAGAGTGACGATACTCATGAGCGGCCGTATGATGCCTTGCGCGAAAAGATGCGGCAGGCCATCAAAGAGATGCGCGAGGAGGGACTGGTGAAACCGGAGATGTTTATCGACAAACCGATTGACCCCGAACTCGTCATTTCTAAAGTCAAAGAGCTTATCGGAGACTAGTGCCCACGGGCTCTGTGGCCGTCTGATTATCAGCGGTCTTTCATTGATGAAACGGACCAAGTATTTACTTGATCAGATTGAGAAAGCAGATGCACATCTCAACTACGACCTCATGACTGTTCACTTCTTGCCGTATTGGAATAGTCTGGTCAGACTAGTTTGTCTGGCGTAGGGGACGAGAGATGTCTGCAAACTCCTGATCCTGTGCGGGGATTATCTTCAACTATGCTAATGGTTTGGTCAGAATATAGAAGCAATTTTGGTTGACATGCTTCCCTCCCTGTCCAATTCTTGTGTAAGGGAGATAACAATGAACAATCGTGGAACAGCCATAGTGCAGATGCCCGAAGTTTCGAGCGTAGCTGCACCTACAGTCGGTCGCAAGATTCTGATGGCTATCACCGGTCTGGCATTTGTGGGCTTTGCCGGCGGTCACATGATCGGCAACCTCCAATTATTCCTTGGCCAGGCTCAGTACAACGGCTACGCGGCCGCACTTCAGAGTTTGGGACCGATAATCTGGATCGTCCGATTCACCCTCCTGGCTTTGCTGGTCGTTCATGTCTGGACTGGGCTAAGGCTCTTTTGGGATAATTACAAGGCACGACCGGTCGGTTACGCCAAAGAGGAAACACTGGAGGCCAGCTTCTCATCACGTACAATGATATACTCCGGCGGCGCTATGTTTCTGTACGTCATCTATCATATTCTTCACTTCACTATGCTGGTGACCAACCCCGAGTTTGCCGATCTACACGATCCTAACGGCCTGCATGATGTTTATTCTATGGTTGTGCTGGGCTTTCTCAACCCGTGGGTCTCTGGTGTTTACATTCTCGCTATGGTGGCTCTTGCCTTTCACGTCAACCATGCCATTCCGAGTTTTCTGCAGACTCTTGGCCTGAGCCACACTCGCTGGCGAAACGCTCTCAAGAGACTTGGCAATCTGGTTGCCCTGGTACTATTTTTCGGGTACTGTTCCTTGCCGGTGGCTGTACTACTAGGGCAAATCACAACTTCGGCAGGAGGGCACTAACATGAAACTTGATGCCAAGACTCCATCCGGTCCCCTCGCCGAAAAATGGGACAAACACAAATTTGAGATGAAGTTGGTCAACCCGGCCAACAAGCGCAAATTCACGATCATTGTCGTCGGCTCCGGCCTTGCGGGCGGTGCAGGTGCAGCCTCTCTGGCCGAACTTGGTTACAACGTACTTTGCTTCTGTTATCAGGACAGTCCTCGCCGGGCTCATTCCATTTCAGCCCAGGGTGGGATCAACGCTTCCAAGAACTATCAAAATGATGGTGATTCAGACTACCGTCTCTTTTACGATACGATCAAGGGCGGCGATTTCCGCTCACGTGAAGCCAATGTATACCGACTGGCCCAGGTGAGTAGCAACATTATCGATCAATGCGCCGCGCAGGGTGTGCCATTCGCCCGTGAGTATGGTGGGCTATTGGCTAACCGTTCATTCGGTGGTGCCCAGGTATCGCGCACGTTCTACGCCCGTGGGCAGACGGGCCAACAACTTTTGCTGGGAGCGTATTCGGCTTTGTCCAGACAGATCGGTCGGGGACAAGTTAAGATGTTCCCGCGTACAGAAATGATTGATGTGGTTGTGATCGACGGTCGTGCGTGTGGTATTGTTGTGCGAGATATGGTTACTGGTAAGATTAATTCTTACGCCGCTGATGCCGTCGTGCTGGCCACAGGCGGGTACGCCAATGTATTCTATCTGTCTACCAATGCTAAAGGTTGCAACGTAACAGCTGCCTATAGAGCCTATAAAAGAGGCGCTCTGTTTGCCGATCCCTGCTTCACACAAATTCATCCAACGTGTATCCCCGTCAGTGGTGAGTATCAATCTAAACTGACATTGATGTCCGAGTCGCTTCGTAACGACGGTCGCATCTGGGTTCCTGCGAAAGCTGATGACAGTCGGAGGGCGGCTGACATCCCGGAAGGCGAGCGCGACTATTATCTTGAACGCAAATATCCCAGTTTTGGCAACCTTTCACCCAGGGATATTTCTTCTCGATCGGCTATGGAGGTATGCGACGAGGGACGCGGAATTGGTGCCACTGGACGAGGTGTTTACCTGGACTTTGCTGATGCCATTGGACGCTTGGGCGAAGACGTCATCCGAGAACGGTATGGCAATCTCTTCCATATGTACGAAAAAATCACCGGTGAGAATCCCTACCTCCAACCGATGCACATCTATCCTGCGGCTCACTATACAATGGGTGGACTGTGGGTGGATTACAATCTCGAAAGCACGATTCCGGGTCTGTTCGTTGTTGGCGAGGCCAACTTCTCCGATCACGGTGCCAATCGACTCGGTGCAAGTGCTCTAATGCAGGGTCTGGCTGATGGATATTTTATTCTCCCCTATACTATTGGTGATTTCCTCGGGCGGTCTGGCCCAAGCGGAATTGGTACTGAGCATGGGGAGTTTGGAAACGTAGAGAGTGAGACCAAAGAACGTACCGAAAGACTACTCACTATAGGCGGCAAGCAGACGGTCGATTCGTTCCATCGAGAGTTGGGCAAGATCATGTGGGAATACTGCGGTATGACTCGCAATGAGGCCGGTCTGAAAAAGGCGCTTGAGATGATTCCCGTTCTGCGGGATAGATTCTGGCAAGATGTGCTGGTGCCGGGCGTCGGCGAAGAACTTAACCAGTCATTGGAGCGGGCCGGACGTGTCGCCGATTTTCTTGAGTTCGGAGAATTGATGTGCCACGATGCTCTCAATCGTACCGAGTCCTGCGGTGCGCATTTCCGAGAGGAGTACCAGACTGAGGAGGGTGAGGCTGTTCGCAATGACAAGAAGTTCACCAACGTCTCGGCATGGAAGTTTGAGGGAGCGGACACATCACCATCACTTCATGTTGAGAACCTTGAGTTCGAAAACGTCCACCTTGCCACCAGGAGCTATAAGTAATGAATCTCACGCTCTTCGTTTGGCGGCAAAAGGATGCCGAAGATAAAGGCCGGATGGAACGGTATGAGGCCAAAGAAATCAACTCCCACATGTCATTTCTGGAGATGCTTGATGTGGTCAATGAAGACCTCACTGAGAAAGGCCAGGACCCCATCGCCTTTGACCACGATTGTCGCGAGGGCATCTGCGGTACCTGTTCCCTGATGATCAACGGTACAGCCCACGGACCCGAACCGGGTACGACTGTATGCCAGTTGCACATGCGCCATTTCAAGGACGGCGACGCTATCTACATTGAACCCTGGCGCGCCAGGGCGTTCCCGGTCATCAAGGACCTTGTTGTTGATCGTACTGCTCTTGATCGCATAATGTACTCCGGGGGATTTGTTTCGGTCAATACTGGTGTTACTGTCGATGCCAACGCTATCCCAATTCCCAAATCAGAATCTGACAAGGCGATGGATGCATCGTCGTGTATCGGTTGCGGGGCGTGTGTTGCCTCCTGCAAGAATGCGTCAGCAATGCTGTTTGTCGCAGCCAAAGTATCCCAGTTTGCACATTTACCACAGGGTAAGGTTGAGAGAACTTCGAGGGTTCGTAGCATGGTGGCTCAAATGAGCGCGGAAGGGTTTGGTGGTTGCACCAATTTCTTTGAGTGCGAAGCGGTCTGTCCCAAGGAGATTAGCGTCGATACCATCGCCAAGCTCAACCGTGAATACATGATGGCTCGGATCAAGGTCAAATAGGCCGGTTCGTTTCAGCTCGTCATTGTGCGGAATAACCGAATTTTATACTATGTTCAGATATTATGGTAGATTGCACCGGAATTATGCCACAGATGAGGAGAACAGGTTACTCCTCCGTCGAATCCACTTCCTGAAACTTGATTATGTCGCCGATGTCAGTATCGGTGTCGTGAAGCCTGCCTGAAGCCAGTTCCAATACTCCCTCAGCACGAAAGATGAGCTTTGAAATCCGATTTGGCTTCAAGTTGTGTTGTACAGCTAAAAGACATCCGTCTGAACCTACGAAAGCCACATCAATCGGGAACTTCATCCGAAATGTGTGGACACATTGGCACGGAACTATGTAAATACCATGCATAAAGTCCATCCCGCTACGGCCCAATAGTCCTCGGCGTCGTTCATCGCTGGTCCCCGCCCACTCAACGGAACTCGCCAAAATCCTACCTCCCTTGGAGACATTGACCGCCTTCAAAGAGATATCGGGTTGGTCGGTATCTTTGCAATCTTTGCCCAGGCTATGCTCCAATCATGGGTTGCATCATAAGGCTACTTCCTGGCGAAGTACTCGCAATTTCCGCCTGCCATCTCGCTCCGCCCATGACATCCCAAGATACTTCCTGGAATCAATCTAACTCAGTTATGAGAGGTATCAATCGAAGGTGGCAAGATCATGCAATTTGGTGACTCAATATTCCAAGACGAACCACGGCCGGGTGTGAGGTACCATGACGCTCTGGCTCTCCGCTGATCAAGGGAGCTGGGCTCGTTTATATCTCTCAAAATAAGTCGAGCATGGGCTCTGCTGCAAGCTAAGGATTCGTAATGTTTCTAGCTTTGTCCATCTTAAGCTTAGCAATCTGCGCTTCGGCTTCCGCGATTTTTGCCCTTTGCTCGGCTCGTTTTCTTTCCATGTAAAGCCCCGGCCAAGATCTCTCCGGCGAAACCCAAATGGCCATGATTATAACGATTGTGCTCAAAGCCAATAATAGGGCACGCGTTAACTGCTCAATACTCCACTGATGATCTGATTTGCCCTCGAACAGATTCGACTGACCAGGGACATCTACTTGGCTGTATTTATATGTGGGGGGTACCGTCTCCACAAATATAACAGTTAAAAGCAGAATGGTTACAATGCTAGCAACCCATTTGATAGTAAGCTTCATAATTACATCCTATTATCTGGCGTTAAGTCGCAATTGAAAATTACACTAGTTCCAACGGTTATAATAATTGCGTACGGCTGTTCTTACCGGTAAGTACAGCCCTACACCGGCTCAGCCTAGGCACCGGTCCAGTTTTACGTCGCATCCGCCGTGGCACTTTACCCCCCATCACAAATGCACGTTTGACAACCTTCCGAGGCGCTTCATGCCTCGGAAAGGCTGATACACACGAAACTCTGTCTTCATTTGCCTCGACGCTTGCCTTCTTTGCGGATGCGACTGCTTCGCCTAGCAAAATAGGCAATCCCAATGATAACGAGTGCGACAATGAGTACTACTGTCCAGAAATCCATCAGCTCACCTCCTTGTGGCTTTTATTTGTCCACACCAGGGAACATTTTAAGAAAATTCAACATTGCTGGTCCTAATAAGACCACCAGCAATTCTGGAAAGATCAAAAACACAAGGGGGAATACAAGCTTTACAGAGGCCTTGTTTGCCATTTCTTCTGCTCGTTGTCGTCGCTTAATACGCATCGATTCAGACAGCACTCGGAGTGCTTTGGAGACGCTTGTTCCCAGTTTGTCAGCTTGAATGAGCGTGATTGCCAAAGAACGCAATTCCGGAACTCCGGTTCGGTCAGCCAAGTTACGGAAAGCTTCTCCTCTGGACTTTCCTATTAGGACTTCTCTCGTAACTATGTGTAATTCATGACCCAGAGGTGGGCAATTATGCTCCGATTCTACAGCTAACTTCTGAATCGCGGCAGTGAGACTTAATCCCGCCTCCACACAAACGACCAGTAAGTCGAGCATGTTTGGAACTGCTCGTCGAATCTGTTCACTGCGCTGAATAATCTTATTGCTAATCCAGAAGTGCGGAATAAGCGCTCCCACCACTACCGCTAGGCCAACGAATAGAAGCACCTGGGGAAGTGGTAGATGACCATAGAATGATGCGATCGCAACAAGTGCACTCAGAACGATGACCGAGGCCACCTTCAGCGCATAATAATCATAAATTGCCTGGGGACCATAGTACCCTGCCCTGGCCAGCCAGTGCTTTAGGTGTGACTCCGGCCCGGTTCCAAAGTGTAATACGGACAGGCTCTTCTGCAATAGTGTTAGCTTTGTCTTTTGCGTAGCATTTTTCTCAGTGCCAGCTGCGAGCTCAAAGAGACGTTTTTTTGTATGATGCTTACGGGAAGAAACAAAGTAAAGCACCGCAAATGACAACAGGAATATTGAAATGAAGGCCAGAGCCGATATGATTCTCACATCCACGTCACGTTCCCTATATCTTAATGTCCACTATACGCTTAATGATCCAAATTCCAACTAGTTGCATAATAAAAGCTCCCCCAAGAAGGTAGTTACCTGTCTTATCTTCAACTAAAATCATGAAGTAGCTTGGATTCAACAACATCATTGCGCCGATAATTGCGATTGGAAGTAGGATCAGAATTAAGCCTGAGAAGCGGCTGTGAATTGTCTTGGTCTTAACCTCACCCCTAAATGTAAATCTCTCCCGAATAGTATCTGCGGTTCGGGTGAGTACCTCTGCAAGATTACCGCCGGTTTTGCGATGGATCATAAGGGCGGTGACGAAGAGATCAAGGTCTTCGCTGGGAACTCGTTGGCGGAGATTTGTAAGAATTGAGGAAAAGGAGGCTCCGAGATTCTGTTCCTCGAAGGTGATTCCAAACTCCGTGCCGAGTGGGTCAGGCATTTCCTGTGCCACCAGCCGTAATGCCGACTCGAATGAAAAGCCGGATTGTAAGGCATCGACGACCATAGAAATCGCATCCGGCAGTGTTTCCTCAAATTGAAAAATTCTTTTCGTGCGTTTGTGAACAAGAAACAAATAGGGCAAAGCCACTGCTGCAAGACAAGCCAATGTCGCTAAAATAATATTCCCCGTCAACATGTTTACTACGAGCAGAAACAAACCACCCAGGGAAGCCATAGCCAGGACAACGGTGCCAGTATTCACATTGACACCTGCCTGCTCTATCATTCTTTGTAAAACACGAGAGAACTTCGTCTTCGCCAGCAAACGGTGTAGCACTGGGATTTTGCTCAGCCGGCTATCTCTCAGGATGCTAAACACAAATCGATCTTCGTCAGACTGAGAAGCAAGACTTCCCAAACGCTTTCGAACTTGCCGATTATGGGAACTTACACGATCGCGAAGCAGCAAATAGAGCGCCAAGGTGCTGAGAAACACAGCCGCAAACACAAGTATGGCCACATACTCTAACATCACCTAGTGGTCCATCTCCTTGAACATCTCTGGGGGTAAATGTATACCGGAATTTTCTATGCGAATCAACGATTGAGGACGTATGCCGGTTGCCTCGAAGTTGCCAAGGGTCTCCCCAAACTCTCCTACTCCGGTCTTGTTGAACCGGAATATCTCCTGCATAGTTATGGTATCGTGTTCCATACCAACGATCTCAGAAACACTGGCCACCTTACGAGACCCATCGCTATATCGATTAATCTGAATCACAATATCAATAGATGTGCTAATAAGTTCACGTATAGCGCGTATAGGTATGGCGACCCCTGACAAAAGCATCAAGGTTTCCAGCCGCAATAATACATCGCGAGGACCATTTGCATGTACAGTCGTTAGCGATCCGTCGTGTCCGGTATTCATGGCCTGAAGCATATCATAGATTTCTGCCCCGCGAACTTCACCGATGATAATGCGGTTGGGTCTCATTCGCAGAGCATTACGCACCAAAGCGCGTTGATCTACGATTCCCTTTCCCTCAATGTTGGGAGGGCGTGTTTCCAATCTGATAACGTGGGGTTTCTGTAACCTAAGCTCAGCTGAGTCCTCAATCGTAACTATCCGCTCGCCAGAGGAGATATAGCCGGAGAGAATGTTCAACAACGTCGTCTTACCGGCTCCAGTTCCTCCTGAGATCAGGATATTCAGACGACATGCAACGGCGGCCT
Organism: Candidatus Zixiibacteriota bacterium; assembly: GCA_019038695.1. Classification (NCBI taxonomy): domain Bacteria; kingdom Pseudomonadati; phylum Candidatus Zixiibacteriota; species Candidatus Zixiibacteriota bacterium. Next base: position 8,947 of record JAHOYZ010000005.1, on the reverse strand, counting down.
TCAAGAATTGAATCATGGGACCAGCAACGCTTCCTCCCCGCTGAAGATCATCCATGCTGAGAATATCGGTCCGGAACTTGCGGATTGAGAGCGAAGGTCCATCCAGGGCAACCGGAGGAATGATGGCATTGACTCGGGAACCGTCAGGCAGGCGGGCATCGACCATTGGTGAGGATTCATCAACACGCCTGCCCACCCGTGAGAGGATACGTTCAATGATTAGCATGAGATGATTGTCGTCGTGAAACTTGGTTCCTGTCAACTCCAACTTACCGAATTTCTCAATATAAATTTGTTTGTGTGTATTGACTAAAATGTCGGAGATGTCATTGTCGGCCAAGAACTGCTCAAGTGGTCCGAGGCCAAGAGTCTCATTCTGAATCTCAAGGATGAGCTGCTTGCGACTTTCTGGACTAAGGAGCAGATTCTCTTCAGCTATCAGCAACTCGGTGATCTCGCGAACTTGGTCTATCAGGGAGGAAGGATCCAAATTCTGGAGGGCGGTCAAATCAACTCGGGCTATTAGCTTCGCATGCAATCTTGACTTGAGTTCCTGGAAACTGTCTCGAGCTTTTGACCTCGATTGACTATCGTTGTGTTCTAGCGGATCCACGTTAAATTTTTTCTTCCTATTCAGAGTTCATGATTTAACCCAAGATAACTCCAGCGTGCTGGTTAAGTACGTCTGGTCAATCCTCATCAGGGTAGAAATATCTATCAATGCGATCCGCCAGTTCCAGGAAGTTCTTGCCAACCTTAGACAGTCTCTTTCCGACAGTGAACGGACGTCCTGTGTCTACGGCACTGCCTACTGTCTTGTAGTCGTTGGGAATTTTCCAAAAAACCGGGTAGTCCAGAGCCTTCTCAATATCTGCCGATTTAATTGTATCTCTTCTGGAAACACGATTGATGATCACCATTATCCTGGTTCGGTCGTAGCCCAAGCCGCCCAGTAGGTCTAGTGAGCGTCGAGCGGCGCGCACAGATAAAACGCTAGGTATTACTGGCACGAGAATCAGATTCGATGACTCCAGAGCAGCTAGAGTACGGGAATCAAAGCCATGAGCTGTATCTATTAATATATAAGAGGACATGGTCCTGAGTGAGGCGATAGCTTGCTTGACAAGAGACGCGCTGATCTCATTGATACGGCCCGCGTTCATAAGCCCCGCCATAACTGATACACCACTATCATGTCTGGTCATGCAACTTTGAAGCCGCGCGACATCAATGTTTCCATTAGCATCGCGGGCATCGAGAAGATCATACTGAGGCGTGATATCCATGAACCCTGGGATATCCCCGACAAATAGGTCTAGATCCAAAATGGCGGACTCGACCTGATCAAGTCGCCCCATTGCGATGGCAAGATTTACTACTAACGAAGATGAGCCCTGACCTCCTTTAGCGCTGAACACGGAGATTGCTGCACCCAGTTTGACTTTGTTCATATGGCGTTGCTCGTGAGCCCGGTAGGCTTTCCTTATGGCTCGCTCAAAATCCTGAGCGTTTATAGGCACATTTAGGAATTCCTGACCACCGGCTCGCATGGCCGACAAAACGAGCTCGGCCGAATCATTGGCCGAGCAAAAGAACACAGCCATATGTGGCAACTCGGATTTTAGGTCCTCGACCAAGCTCAGAGTATGGCCATAGTCATTAGCTGTATCCAGCACGGCCATAAGAATATCCGGTTTTACAGCTCTGGCTGTGGCAGACCATTCTCCCTCAAGCTCTGTCGACGGTAGCAAATCGGCAAATTCTAGTCTTCTGACAAGATCCTGGACGCTAAGACGGAGAGTATCGTCAAACTCGGCAGTCAATATTCGGATTTGCTCTGACATACATCGATTCCTTCAGAATTTCGCTATTCCACTAACACCGGTGTGAAAACGAACCCCGGAGGGCAATCAGGGCAAGGCTCTCCTCCGGAGGCACGACGCATAAACCGCCCGGTCACTTCGTCACTGTGATGTTCTTCCAGGAATAATACAACTATTTTAACTACCGTGAGATAGTCTCGTCCAGTCCCATCGGTCTGGACACCAACGCTGGGATCGAATACTGTCCCCTTTATCACTCGCGGCGAAGTTGGGTAATCAGAGTTTATGACCGTTCCGGTAGCAGGGTCCCACTCGGCATACGGGTCGAGATCAATAAGGTCTGCGATACCTTGCGCGGTTGGCCCGACCATGTTTCCCGGTTCCATCTGCAATTGGTCCCCAATCGAAACCAGGTACGGTTCGCAGTGTCCGATCCACTCGCGATAAGCGTCGGCGCCAGTTATTACCGGATCGCCAGTATTGATAGGACCAAAGTCAACGGCATAATACCAGCCCATATGGGCAGGATCAAAGGATTTGTTCAATTTAAGAACGATTTGAGTACCAACATCGTCCGGCACGACGTATCCGGTGAGCAGTGGATCGTAGAACTCTCCTGGATCATAAAGGCTGTCGTTGTTTGTATCATCCCACTGATCCGGGAAACACCAGGGCTTAATGCAGTCCGTACCTGAGACTGGATAAACCGCAGCCGATGCCCTAGCGGTCATTTCACCTTGCTTATTGTATGAATCGTCCAGAACGTTGATGAAATGGAGACTGATTGGATCACCGGTCTCAATCTTACGGTGAGTGACCACGGTAATTTTGTTGGATTCAGGGAAAGTCACGTCGTCAGGACCAATTATTACCGGCTGGTTAACATCTTGAATGGCAACGTTCAGGCCAGCGACTTCTATTGCCGAGCTCTCGGCAGCTCCTTGATCCCCGTTAGTATATCCCATCGAAAGCGCTCCAGCGAGAGCAGCCGCATCGGCTGCTATTTGCAGCTGGTTTTTGGCAAGCATTACAATCGACATATCAATAGCCACAACTGCAAACCCCAATATCATGACCATCGCAAACGCAACCATTACAGTAGTTGCTCCCCTCTCTTCTCGTTTCAAAACACGCCATGTATTCATAACACAACTCCCGCCTAGTTCTCCCGAATCTGTTGATCCGGTTCTTTGGAAGTATCATCTGGTCGTCCCTGTTCCACTCCAACTGGTGTCAGTTTCTCCTCAAATTTGGTCGAGTCATAGACAACACCAGGGAGAGGGGGAATCACTTCACTAGCTATATCGTCAATTATACGCGGTGAGACAATGATCAGTAGTTCGGTTTCCGATGATGTTCGCTCCTTGCGTCGGAAAAAGAAATTGATAATTGGTATGTCGCCTAGTATTGGTACCTTGCTAATAGTCTCTATTGTCTCGGAGGACACCAGCCCGCCTAGAACAACCGACTGGCCTGAATTTAGCTCAATTACAGCATCGGCCTTTCGCGAACGCAGAGCTGGTATGTCGAAGCCTGCAAAAGTCACAGAATTGGCCCAGTCCAGGCTGGATACCTCAGGAGCTATTTTCAATCTGATTAGGTTAGAATCAATGATTGTCGGTACGAAATTAAGCTTAACGCCGTACTCTTTCCATTCGACAGAGACGTTAACACCGGCACCTGATACTGACTGAGAAACTGGAATCGGTATCTCACCTCCGACCAGAAAACTCGCTTTTTCTCCGCTCAGCGACAAGAGACGCGGATGAGCCAGCAGCTTAAGGACCCCCTTCTTCTTTAGAGCGCGAATCACACCGGCAACATGTTGTTTGTCCCCGATCCATTTAAGAACCGCTGTGGCTCCTTCTTGCGCCAAGATATCATTAGAGAATGGATCCACCGGGCTAACTTGGCCGGCATACGATCCGACTGTCTGGGTTCCAGATGCTATAGCGTCATTGTCTTGATCAATAACAAGGAAGTCCACACCTTGTTCAGACAAACCCGAACGATTGACCTCCGCCACCTGGACTTCTATGATGATCTGGCGACCGACCACAGCTCTTTCTACCACCAGGTTGAATTCGTGATAAGCTCCTGATTCACCCCAGATAAAGAGAGTCGTTATTCCAACTTCTTTTCCGATGAGGACCAGTTCAGTAGGTGTAACAAGTACAAAGTCCGCAATCTCCTCGTTGGCCAAAGAGACTGTTTCCATCCGCTCTACATGACGAAGCACCGTAGATTTACCTACTGCAACACGGACCTCTTGCTCCTGGGCGCTACTGCTAGGGGCCAGGGATATCGTCAAAGTGACTATTAGGCCTAAGGTCAGCATCAAAGTAGTCCAAGCTATATTTGGTCTGCGCAATGTATCACACTCCTTATGAAAATCGTCTACGCTGCTTTACGGTTTGGTAGTTGATGTCGAATCTATAGTGCTGTCTTGCCCGTCCATTACAGGAAGTTCTTCAGTCTTGTCTGTACCTCGGAAAACAACCACCGAGTCCGGTTTCTTGGGTGGCTCAATTTTCTTCTTTGCTTGAGTCTTTTTTACACGTGGCTTTGATTTCTTGGGCTGCGGTTTGGATTTCTTCTTCTCGGCAGCAAGAATCCCGGACTTGCTCACCGGATCAACCTGAACAGTGATTGAATCATTTGGATTACGAAGAGACAAATGCAGTTTGCCCTCTATCGAGGCCAAGGCAAGAGCCTGTGCTCCGTCCGGGTCGACCAATAGCGTTACTGACTGAACAGCGATCACCTTATCACCTTTGCGCTCAATCTTTTCACCTGCCGCCAGCACCTCGGTATTCTGAAGAATGGTCTTGGCTATGGATTCCCTTTTACTACCAACGCGCGCTATTGTTGCAATGATATCAACCTTGTCCCCAGGAAGCACGAAGCCTGATACGCCGGAGATTTTATCGACTAGAATAGACGCCGCACGCTGGTTATCACCTATCAGCAATGATAATCCACCACCAATTGACGACAACTTGGAGTCAAGGATCGGTTCCTTTTTCTTCAGGAACACTTTGGTTGACTGTCCAACCAGACTGTCGATGTTCTCGTATGCTCCATCAGGGACACTCCCAATCGGATACAGCACTACCTCCATATCCTCTTTGGTCAATGTAGTACCGAAAGTGATATCCCTTACAGAAACAGCAAGGGGAACTAATTCGGGTCCTTGATTTGCCCGATTATCCCTGAGGTAATTGTAAGCGAGGACGCTCGCAAAGGCACCACACGTAAGTGCCACTATAACGATCAGAATTACACCAATAGCTCTCATCTAATAATTTTCTCCACAAATCGAACGTAACATTCCGAATACCAAGTCCGAGTTACATGAACGAGTTTCTTGACTATGAATCGTCGATCTCATATTCATCATGATTTCCGCAGATCACAATTCGTAGCGCATTACAGCGGTGCCGGAAAGCTCTATCGTGCCCGTAAAGACCTGCAGCACGTCGCCGCTTAAAACTACGAAGTCACTGGTGACCTCGACCCGTACGCTGTTATTTGCCGCGAAATACTGCACGGTAATAGTTTTCGGCGTCACGTTAGCCGCCAGCATAACTTCCTCTACGCGCGCTTGAACCGATAGAGTATCGCTTAGTTGCGATACGGCGGCTAAACGGGCTCCTTCACGGGCTGCCGAATTTATGACATTCGTCGTCATGACAGCACGCCCAAATTCAGTGATACCAAAAATGACCAGCAGGAGAATCGGAAGAAGCAGCGCCATCTCAATAACTGCATTACCGTCAGTTCTTCGTACTCTGCCAATTAGTCTCAAATTAACCATATTATGGTCCTCAGAACACCTGTCCTATTAAAATCAGAAGCATAGTTCCACCACCTATAGCCAATCCATACGGAAGACGCAAGCTTGTTGTTTTGTCAATTTCCTTGGATCGGCCAACGAAGGGAACCAGTTTCGCGAGCAACATCATTACTTTTCTAAGAGAGCTTCCCATCTGATGGTTGTATACCGCTACCACAATAGCAAGAACGCCACCCAAAATCGCAGTGTAGATGGCTATACTGACAATGGCATAGCCGCCAAGCAAAGCGCCCAGAGCCCCCATCAGTTTGACATCACCACCCCCCATACCGCGCAACGCAAAAGGTACTATAAAAACTACGATACCAATGACTAGTCCGGTCAAGGAAAAAAGGAGACCGTTCCAGCCGCCACTCAGGATATTAAGAATAATACCTGCCGCGACGGCTGGAACGGTTAGATTATTCGGGATCTTCCTCCACCGGAGATCCGTGTAGACTGCGAGCGCTGCGACGATAATCGCCGCCATAAACGCCATTGTACCAAAGTAATTAGCATTTTCAGGCATATTGAACACTCGCTAATACGTGATCACGCCAACTCTTAAGGTTAAAGCGCGGCCACGATTGCTTCGTAAATTAATACAAGAGCAGGGCCGATCAACACGATTGCAGCAATCGCTGCGATTGAGATGAGAGACGCCAGGAGAGCATACTCGATGATGTCCTGACCTTCTTCGTCATGAAAGAGTCTCCAAAGCATAAGGAACTCCAAGGTTTTGGGTTAGTGGTTTTATCCAAGCGACTAATAACAAGATAACAAAAAACACAGAATTAGCAACTCGAATCGATATACGTTATTCGTTTCTAATGAGCTTAATTTAAGCAAGTCTCGTGCCAATATCGCTCCAACAAGACCGAACATAGCGACTACTAACGCGCAACAAGAATAGACGGTTATTTCTCACATATGTAGGTAACCGAAGGAAGCTCTGCGTGGGATTCTTTTGATTGGCTAGAGGCTGAAATCACTACTGTCGAGCATAGGCAGCCATCGGGTTCGGAATTGGTGGTTGTTTTGAGGATTCATTGATATCTGCATCGGATTGAAAGAGGTTGGATTTGAGGAGATCCTTCCCTTTTCGTAAAAACGAAAAGCGGAAGAAAACAGACAGAAATATGCATTTCAATTGATGAATTTGGCAAGAAGATTCACTCTGGTAGTTGGACAAGGAGCATATTACTCGGAGTAGTTTGCTGTAGTAGCGTGTAGTACCGCGTAGTTCCCAGTTAGAAATACGTTAGCATACTCGCTACAGGTGTGTGTACCGACAGTGGGAAGGGTTGAACCTGAAACGTGAGTTCCGCTGGGTGACCCGAATAACTGGAGTTTCATGGAGGATTCAAGGCTCATGCCATCATTGGAGTGGATAGGCAAAAAAGAAGTCGTCAATCATCACTGGCAGATTCCTTATCGATTGCTGCAATGTGATCGAAAGTTTTCGGAGGGCGACCCTGATGTAGGCAATCTGCTGGTTCAGAGTGACAATCTCAAAGCCCTGAAGGCTATATTCCCCTACTACGCGGGACAAGTCAAGTGTATCTACATTGATCCGCCGTACAATACCGGCAATGAAAACTGGATCTACTAATGACAACGTCAACATCCCTGAGGTTCGCAGATGGTTAGGGAAGGTTGTGTTAAGATAAATCTCGGAAATGTAGCAACAGTGGTCTGAGCAATTCCATGTCCGCTTTGAGTGGAAACAGTTGGCATCGGCTGCTACATGTAGGTTCACTTACGTTACGACCTGCCGGTTTGCGTCGCCTCCTTTCGAGATTTTGTCGGATCGCTTAGGCCCAGAGTGTTACCACTCCGGGCCCGATTCCTCGCTATGGCGCTGACAAGCAATTGCCCCGGTCAGCACCTTACAGCCGACTAGATTGACGTGCCCTTAGCTGGGCACTTACTTAATTAGTACCATCTTCTTGCCGAAAACGCCATAATCCGTAGCCAGCCGATAGAAATAGACACCGCTGGCCTCAGAGCTTGCATCCCACAACACACTGTGTCTGCCAGTTCCGAATTGACCATCTGCTAAAGTCGTTATCCGCCGGCCCACGATATCGAAGATATCCAATCTCACAGTAGAAACCTGCGGAAGGGTGAAGTGGATTTCGGTAGTGGGGTTAAAGGGATTCGGGAAGTTGCCATTAGGTACGACACTATTCTTTTTAGTACCAGCAGTACAACTGGACAGAACCAGTCCGTCCAGATCAGAGTCGATCACGACACCGTCGATTTCGGCGGCAAAGTCATAATGCACAGTCGGCATGGGAACACCAACTGAGGTACCAACCACTGAACTGGTAGAATATTTCACTCTGATTACGAACTTCTGTCCCTCGGAGGCGCCGTCAATATTCACCCAAGCCTGGCCGAGGGTATTCGACGATCCTGAACCAGTAACTACGCAATTGTCATAAGCAGTAACACCCCTTCTGGCTATATCAAAGAGAGGAAAATCTACGTTGTCCCTTGTTTGTACTATGTCGACGGTGAAGGTTCCGCTCGGCGCGGTCACCATTACATAATAATAGAATTCTCTCGAGCTACACTTGCTAATCTTGCCTTTCCTGAATGTGTAGCAAAGATGGGTTATATCAGCCGAAGTGCCATCGACATAGCTATCGCAGGATTTGACATCTGTAATCAAGCTCTCAGGCTCACTACAAACATAGACTACATCCTGACTACAAGGAGCTGACACATTGCCACTTGCATCGGTGGCCGTCCAGGTTCGAGTATGAATGACTTCGTCAGGTTCAGGACCAGGGTTTTCGGTTGTCGACACAACGTCTATAACGGGCGACGGATCACAATTGTCGGTAGCTGTGGGCTCGTCGAAAACTACAGATTCGCCGCATCCTATTTGCTTATCTGCCTGGCAGACCAGAGTGGGGACGATCACATCTGAGTCACAGGGATCAGGCTCACTACAAACGTAGACTACATCCTGACTACAAGGAGCTGATACATTGCCACTTGCATCGGTGGCCGTCCAGGTTCGAGTATGAGTGATTTCGTCAGGTCCAGGACCGGGGTTTTCGGTTGTCGACACAACGTCTATAACAGGCGACGGATCACAATTGTCGGTAGCTGTGGGCTCGTCGAAAACTACAGATTCGTCGCATCCTATTTGCTTATCTGCCTGGCAGACCAGAGAGGGGACGATCACATCTGAGTCACAAGGATCGCAGGCATAGACTACATCCTGACTACAAGGAGCTGACACATTGCCACTTGCATCGGTGGCCGTCCAGGTTCG